>CAMWKM010000063.1 GCA_947174835.1 uncultured Prevotella sp. | reverse complement strand
TCTTGAAACTTTTCCGTATGATGGCAATGTCTTCGGCAGTCAGATTGGTGTCTTTGTCTTTACTCACCATGAAGCTGTCAAGCCAATTCTTCGTTTTGTCCTCATATTCGGCGCCCTGCACCTTTTTCCACTTAGTAATCAGTTTTTCTGCTGTCTGTCCGAACGCCCCACCGACACATAGTGCCAATGCAATAGATAAAATAATTCTTTTCATATCCTTGTGTTTTGAATTGATGAATGCTGTTGTTTGAAGAACTCTTCTATCTGCATAAACGAGACTTCCGAGCTATTTGTTACAGCCCATGTCGTCTTTTTTGATGATTTTTTTGTTAATGTCCCGTTAAAATAAGGACACTAAAATAACCTGATTATCTTTCGGTCGCGAATTGATTATCTTTTACCTTCGGTTTGATAATCTTTTGCTCGTCATTTGATTATCTTTTTCAAGTCATTTGATTATCAAATGCCGACCATTTGATAATCAATTTTTCTGCACCCCCCATTTGATTATCTTTTGGTCAGTAAAAAGGCATCTCATTTTTGCTTTTCAAAAGTCATGTTTATTGAACTGTTTTTTGTAACTTTGCAGACAGAATTAGAAGCCTGCTATGCTGAGCATGGCAAAAAGGAGTTACAGGAAGGAATTATGACAGGGACAATCGTCAATACCTGCACTATCATTGTAGGTTCACTGCTTGGTGCGCTACTCAATCGCGGTATCAAGGAGAAATATAAGGATACGTTGTACACTGGACTTGGTCTGGCCTCGCTTGCCATCGGCCTGAATGCCACCATCAGCAATCTGCCTAAAAGCCAGTACCCCGTACTTTTTATCGTGGCGTTGGCCGTAGGAGGTGTCGTCGGCACACGGCTGGATATTGACAATCGATTCAGACGTTTGGTTGACAGGCACTCAAAGAACAGTAGCGGTGCACATTTGGGTGACGGACTCAGTACGGCTATCCTGCTTTACTGTATCGGGCCACTTTCAATGTTGGGACCTGTCATTTCAGCCCTGAAAGGCGATCATACCTTCCTCTTTACCAATGCAACCCTCGACTTTGTGAGCAGCACGATCTTTGCTTCCACCTATGGTGTCGGCATGGTGTTGGCCGCCCCGGTGTTGTTTCTTTGGCAGGGGCTGTTCTATGTTGTTGCGAGAATCAGCAGTACGGCCATCAGCGATGCAATGATGGCAGAGTTGCTCATTGTTGGTGGACTGATGATCGTGGGGAGTGGCCTGAGCCTGCTCAACCTGAAAGACTGCAAGACGCTCAACCTGTTGCCTGCACTATTGGTGCCGGTGGTCTGGTTTTTGGTGCAGAGCGTGTTGCTTTGGTGAGGAAAAATTGATTTCGGAGAAGTCAATATTTGGTACTTTCGGAAACTTTTCGTAACTTTGCCCCGCAATAAAAGTAAGGAGATTGCCAATCCAAATTTTAAGACGTAAAGGGATATGGAAGAAGAATCGGTAGTGTTGAGGACTGAGGGACTCATCAAGCGGTACGGCAAGCGCACTGTGGTCAACGATGTGAGTTTCGAGGTGAAGCAAGGTGAGATTGTAGGACTGCTGGGGCCTAATGGTGCCGGTAAGACTACATCGTTCTATATGACTACGGGATTGGTACTACCTAATGGCGGACATATATATTTAGGTGATGAGGAGGTGACGGACTTTCCTGTCTACAAACGTGCCAGAGCCGGCATCGGCTATCTGGCGCAGGAGGCTTCTGTCTTCCGCAAAATGTCAGTGGAAGACAATATCCTGTCGGTGCTTGAGATGACGGGTAAGCCCCGCGACTATCAGTTGGAGAAACTGGAAAGCTTGATCAGTGAGTTCCGTCTGGGCAAGGTGCGTAAGAACAAGGGCGACCAGTTGTCGGGTGGCGAGCGTCGTCGTTGCGAGATAGCCCGCTGTCTGGCCATTGAACCTCGTTTTATCATGCTTGATGAACCTTTTGCCGGTGTAGACCCAATTGCCGTTGAAGACATTCAGTTTATTGTGTGGAAACTGAAAGACCGTAATATCGGTATATTGATTACCGACCATAATGTGGAGGAGACCCTTTGTATCACCGACCGTGCCTATTTGCTTTTCGAGGGACGTATCCTTTTTCACGGCAGTCCCGATGAGTTGGCCGCCAATCAGATAGTGCGTGAAAAGTATCTGTCTACCTCATTTGTGCTCCGCAAGAAAGACTTTCAGTTGATGGAAGAAGAGCGTCGACAGAAGGAAATGACTGAAAGTTAAAAAATCGTAATCGTGCCGTTTTTACGGCAAATATGCGTATTTTTGCACCCCAATTTGGAATATATAATAAAAAAGGTATAAAGAAAAAATGAATATCAAATTTGAAAGTGCCGACAAAATCAATGGTCTGATGACGATTACCATTGAGCAGGCAGACTATCAAGAGGCAGTAGACAAGAAGTTGAAGGAGTACCGCAAGAAAGCTCAAGTGCCCGGTTTCCGTCCCGGTATGGTGCCTATGGGACTCATCAAAAAGCAATATGGCACAGCCGTGAAGGTCGATGAGGTGAACCGCGTGCTGGGTGAAAAGCTCTATGAGTATATCCGTGAGAACAAAATCCAGATGCTGGGCGAGCCTCTCCCCAACGAGGAGCAGAAGCCGCAGGACTTGGCAAGCGACGGTCCTTTCGAGTTCGTGTTCGACATTGCCGTGGCTCCTGAGTTTAAGGCTGAATTGACCGATAAGGACAAAATAGACTTCTATACCATTAAGGTGGATGACAAACTCATTGACGATCAGGTGCAGATGTACGCCTCTCAGGCCGGTGAGTTCGTTGAGGCTCAGGAGTGGAGCGGCAACGATACGCTGAAAGGTGACCTGCGTCAGTTGGATGCCGAGGGCAACACGCTTGAAGGAGGTATCACGACTGAGGGTGGTATGATCATGCCTTCGTATATAAAGGGTGAGGACGAGAAGAAGAAGTTTGACGGAGCTAAGCCTGGCGACATCATTACTTTCAATCCTAAGAAGGCCTATCCTGACAACGATGCTGAGGTGGCTGCCCTGCTGAAGGTGCAGAAGGACGACGTGAAGGAGATGGAGAGTGACTTTAGTTTCCAAGTGACCGAGATCCGTCATTTCCAGCCTGCTGCTGTCGATGAGAAACTCTTTGAGCGCGTCTTCGGTGAGGGCGTGAAGGATGAGGCCGACTTCCGTCAGCGTATTGCCGATATGCTGAAGGCTCAGTTGGTTAGCAACAGCGACTATAAGTTCCTGCTTGACGTGCGTAAGTATGTAGAGGAGAAAGTGGGCGATCTGCAGTTCCCCGAGGCTCTGCTGAAGCGCGTGATGCTGAACAACAATAAGGATAAGGGTGAGGACTTTGTGGAGAAGAACTTCGAGGCTTCCATCAAGGAACTGAAGTGGCACCTCATCAAGGAGCAGTTGGTCAGCGCTGCCCAGATCAAAGTGGAGGATGCCGACCTGAAGGCTGTCGCCAAGGAGGCCATCCGTGCTCAGTTCGCCCAGTATGGTATGTCGAATGTGCCTGAAGACGTGCTGGAAAACTATTCAGAGGAGCAGTTGAAGAAGCGTGAGAATATTGATAACTTCGTGGAGCGTGCCATTGATTTGAAGTTGACTGAGGCTCTGAAGGGTATCGTGAAGCTCACACAACAGGAAGTGACTCTCGATGAGTTCAACAAGATGATGCAGGGATAAAAAGAATGTTGTTATAATTCTTTAACAAAAAAAAAGTCGGGATGTTTTGCATCTCGACTTTTTTTATGTAATTTTGTATTTAGAAAGCGAGGGAAAAGGCGAGAAGCCTTACTTATTGACTATTAAAAAACAAAGAAAACTATGAATGATTTTAGAAAATATGCAACCCGGCATCTCGGTATGAACGGTCAGGCACTTGACGATGTCATGAAGGCTCAGGCCCAGTATTTGAATCCTTATATCCTGGAAGAGCGTCAGTTGAATGTTACACAGATGGATGTGTTCAGTCGTCTGATGATGGATCGTATCATCTTCCTTGGTACGCAGATCGATGACTATACGGCCAACACCCTGCAGGCACAATTGCTCTACCTTGACTCGGTGGATCCGGGAAAGGACATCAGTATCTATATTAACTCGCCTGGTGGCAGTGTCTATGCCGGACTGGGTATCTATGACACCATGCAGTTTATATCAAGCGATGTAGCAACCATCTGCACCGGCATGGCAGCTTCGATGGCCGCTGTTTTGCTTGTGGCCGGTCAGGAGGGTAAACGTTCGGCATTGACCCATAGCCGTGTGATGATTCACCAGCCGTTGGGTGGTGTGCAGGGTCAGGCCAGTGATATAGAGATTGAAGCTCGTGAGATACAGAAATTGAAGAAGGAACTCTATACTATCATTGCCGACCACTCGCACACTGACTACGAGAAAGTGTGGAATGACTCTGATCGTAATTACTGGATGACGGCAGAGGAGGCCAAGGCGTATGGAATGATTGATCAGGTGCTGACGAGGAAGTCATGAAGAAACAGTGTAATTTTTGCGGAAGGAGCGAACGGGATGTTAAATTGTTGATCACAGGCATCAATGGTTACATCTGTGAAGACTGTGCCAAGCAGGCTTACAAAATAGTAAAAGAGAGCGGACTGGAGAAGGGTGCAGCAGCAAGTAACTATCAGCCTGTTGAGAAGGTGCCCAAGCCCACCGAGATTAAAGCCTATCTGGATCAGTATGTTATTGGGCAGGATGAGGCCAAGCGTTTCCTCTCCGTAGCGGTCTATAACCATTACAAGCGACTGCAACAACCTGTGGATGAGAAAGACGGGGTGGAGATTGAGAAATCGAATATCATTATGGTGGGCTCTACGGGAACAGGAAAAACTCTGTTGGCCCGTACTATTGCCAAACTGCTTGATGTACCTTTTACCATTGTCGATGCAACGGTTTTCACGGAGGCCGGCTATGTGGGCGAGGACGTGGAGAGTATCTTGAGTCGACTGTTGCAGGTGGCCGACTATAATGTGGAGGCAGCCCAGCGTGGCATCGTGTTCATTGATGAGATTGACAAGATTGCTCGTAAGAGCGACAACCCTTCAATCACCCGCGATGTCAGTGGTGAGGGTGTTCAGCAGGGACTGCTGAAACTGCTTGAGGGAACTATGGTCAATGTGCCGCCTCAGGGTGGGCGCAAGCACCCTGATCAGGAGTATATTCATGTGGATACACGTAATATCCTGTTTGTCTGTGGTGGTGCCTTCGATGGTATTGAGCGCAAAATTGCCCAGCGCATGAATACCCATACTGTGGGTTACAACTCGGTGCAAAATGTGCGGAAAATAGATAAAAACGACTTGATGAAGTATGTGCTGCCGCAGGATTTGAAATCGTTCGGGCTGATACCCGAGATTATCGGTCGTCTGCCAGTGCTCACTTATTTGAATCCGCTTGACCGTAGTGCGCTGGAACGCATTTTGGTGGAGCCGAAAAATTCTATCGTTCGCCAATATATTAAGTTGTTTGAAATGGATGGCGTACAGCTGACATTTACAAAAGAGGCTCTTGAGGCTATCGTCAACAAGGCTGTGGAATATAATCTTGGGGCCCGTGGACTACGCTCCATTGTAGAGGCTGTCATGATGGATGCAATGTTTGAGATTCCCTCAAAGAAGACAAAGAAATTTGAAGTGACGGGCGACTACGTATTGCAGCAGTTGGACAAGTCGCATTTACAATAGACAAAGAAAAGCCTATGACCGACAAGAAGAATCTGACAGAAGCGTTGAAAAAATACTTCGGCTTCGACACTTTCAAGGGTGATCAGGAGGTTATTATTCGGAATGTACTGGAAGGACGTGACACTTTTGTACTGATGCCGACAGGAGGCGGCAAGTCGCTGTGCTATCAGTTGCCATCGTTGCTTATGGATGGGGTGGCTATTGTTATCTCACCGCTGATCGCGTTGATGAAAAATCAAGTGGACTTTATTAGTCACCTCAGTGAGCAGGAGGGGACTGCCCACTTCTTAAACTCGTCACTTAACAAGGCTGCCATCGATCAGGTGAAGTCCGACATCAAGTCTGGTACCACCAAACTGCTTTATGTGGCTCCAGAGTCGCTGACCAAGGAAGATAATGTTGAGTTCTTAAAGACTTGCCGCATCTCGTTCTATGCCATTGATGAGGCCCACTGTATCTCGGAATGGGGACATGACTTTCGACCGGAATATCGGCGCATTCGCCCGATTATCAATGAAATTGGTAATGCACCGGTTATCGCTTTGACTGCTACTGCTACTGATAAGGTGCGCACAGATATTAAGAAGAATCTGGGAATCGTCAATGCTGATGAGTTCAAGAGTTCGTTCAATCGCCCGAACCTCTATTATGAAGTGCGTCCTAAGACCAAGGACATTGACAAGGATATTGTGCGTTTTATTAAGCAGCATCCGGGTAAGAGTGGCATTATCTATTGTCTCTCGCGCAAGAAAGTGGAAGATTTGGCAGAGGTGTTGCGTGCTAACGATATCAAGGCACAGTGCTATCATGCCGGACTCGATTCAAGTACCCGCTCACAGACACAGGACGATTTCCTCATGGAACGCATAGATGTCATAGTGGCTACCATTGCCTTCGGCATGGGTATTGATAAGCCTGATGTGCGTTTCGTCATTCACTACGACATACCCAAATCGTTGGAGGGCTATTATCAAGAGACGGGACGTGCCGGACGTGATGGCGGTGAAGGTCTCTGTATCGCTTTCTATAGTTATAAGGATCTGCAGAAGCTTGATAAGTTTATGGAGGGCAAACCTGTGGCCGAGCAGGATATTGGTCGACAGTTGTTGCAGGAAACGGCAGCCTATGCCGAGACCTCGGTATGTCGTCGAAAGATGCTACTCCACTATTTTGGTGAGGAATATGATAAGGACAATTGCGGTAACTGCGACAATTGTCTACATCCAGGTTCCAAAATTGAGGCAAAGAAGCAGTTGGTTATCGTCTTAAATGCGATTCTGGCTGTCAAGGAAAACTTTCGTTCTGATTATATCATCGATTTCCTCATGGGGCGTGATACCGATGAAATCGTGGCTCACAAGCATCAGGAACTGGAGGAGTTCGGTGCTGGCGAGGACGAAGAACCCAAGATATGGAACCCTATTATTCGTCAGGCTCTCATTGCCGGCTATCTGAAGAAAGAAGTGGAGAACTATGGCTTGCTGAAGGTTACCGCTGCCGGTAAGAGGTTTATTAAGAACCCACAGTCTTTCATGGTGGTCAAAGATCATGAGTTCAACGAGGATGAGGAGGCTATGACCGCTGAGGGTGGTACCAGTGCTCTTGATCCTACACTCTCGGCTATGCTCCATGATTTGCGTAAGAAGTGGTCGCGCAAGTTGGAGCGTCCGCCATACGTCATATTTCAGGATGTGTCGCTTGAGCAGATGGCCACAGACTATCCTGTTACCCTTGAGGAACTGAAGAATATTCAAGGGGTGGGTGACGGTAAGACGCGCCAGCCTTATGCAAAAGAGTTCGTTGACCTAATCAAGCGTTACTGCGAGGAACACGAGATTGAGCGCCAGTCTGATCTCCGTGTACGTACCAAGGCAAAGGACTCGATGCGTAAGTTGAAGATTCTGCAGAACATAGATCGCCGTATTGCCCTTGACGACATTGCTAATGCATTAGGTATTGATTTCGAGGAGTTGCTTGATGAATTGGAGGGTATCGTGCTTTATAGTGGTAATAAGATTAATATCGACTATTTCCTTAATGAGATCATGGGGACCGATGATGTTTCCGATATCTGTGACTTCTTTACTGGGCAAGAAAATGATGACTTGGAGGCTGCCTACGATGAATTCGGTTCTGATTTCTCTGAGGATGAGATACGTCTAGTGCGCATAAAGTTCATCTCTGACATGGCCAACTAAAAATTGATTTTGGCTGTCAGAATCTTTTTCTGGAATTGTTAATATGTAGATGGTGGCTGTCTGAAAGAGTGGCTGCCATCTTTCTGATTTTGGAAGCCCGTTGGGTTAAAACGTATTAATAATGTACGAAAAAGATTGAAAGATGTCTGCTGTGTGAGAAAAAATGAGTACCTTTGCACGAAATATATTATAAGGTATCTATTTTATGTCATCATTTATTGCAGATAGAATTGTGATGGACGGTCTGACATTTGACGACGTCCTGTTGATTCCCGCTTATTCAGAAGTACTGCCCAAGACGGTGGAGTTGCAAACGCGCTTTTCGCGCAATATCGTGCTGAACGTGCCGTTCGTGACGGCCGCTATGGACACGGTGACGGAGAGCCAGATGGCCATTGCCATTGCTCGTGAGGGCGGCATTGGGGTGATCCACAAAAATATGTCAATAGAGAATCAGGCCCGTGAGGTGGCTATCGTGAAGCGTGCTGAAAACGGTATGATTTATGATCCGATCACAATTCCTCTCGGTTCGACTGTGGCTCAGGCTTTGGACATTATGGCAGAATATCATATTGGTGGTATTCCCGTGGTGGACGAGAAGAGACATTTGGTGGGTATTGTGACTAATCGTGACCTGCGTTTTGAACGCTGTCTGGATCGTCCCGTTGACGATGTTATGTCGAAAGAGAACTTGGTGACAACGCACCAACAGACCGATTTGGCTGCTGCTGCACAGATTTTACAGGAGAACAAAATAGAGAAGTTGCCCGTGGTGGATAAGGATAACCATCTGGTGGGACTGATTACCTATAAGGATATTACCAAGGCAAAGGACAAACCTATGGCCTGTAAGGATGAGAAGGGCCGATTGCGTGTGGCTGCCGGAGTGGGCGTGACAACTGATACGCTGGATCGTATGCAGGCCTTAGTCAATGCTGGTGCCGATGCTATTGTCATTGATACGGCTCATGGTCATTCAAAGGGTGTCATTGACAAATTGAAGGAAGCCAAAAATGCCTTTAAGAATATTGATATTGTAGTGGGTAATATCGCGACTGGTGCTGCTGCCCGTATGCTTGTGGAGAATGGTGCCGATGCTGTAAAGGTGGGTATCGGTCCAGGTTCAATCTGCACTACTCGTGTAGTTGCTGGTGTAGGTGTGCCTCAGTTGAGTGCCGTCTACGATGTGTATTCGGCCCTGAAAGGTACTAATGTGCCTCTGATTGCCGATGGTGGGCTTCGTTACTCGGGTGATATTGTAAAGGCTTTGGCCGCAGGTGGATCAAGTGTAATGATCGGTTCGCTGGTGGCTGGTACGGAGGAGAGCCCTGGTGATACCATTATCTATAACGGTCGTAAGTTCAAGTCATATCGTGGCATGGGCTCGTTGGAGGCAATGGAACACGGTTCGAAAGATCGCTATTTCCAGGCTGATACGAAGGACGTGAAGAAACTGGTGCCTGAGGGCATCGCTGGTCGTGTACCTTATAAGGGAACGGTACAGGAAGTTATCTATCAGTTGACTGGTGGTCTGCGTTCGGGTATGGGTTATTGTGGTGCAGCCAATATTGAGCGTTTGCATGAGGCTCAATTTACTCGCATTACTAATGCCGGTGTGATGGAGAGTCATCCGCATGATATTACGATTACGAGTGAAGCTCCTAACTACTCCAGACCAAACGATTGATTGAGAATGAATCTAAAGATACTTTTTGCGGCTCTGTTGATGAGCGCTGCTGCTAATGCACAGACTGCTGATCCTGTCATCATGACTGTGAACGGTGAACCTGTACTGAAGTCTGAATTTGAGTATTCTTATAATAAGAATAATGCGGAAGGTGTGATCGACAAGAAGACTGTTAGGGAATATGTCGATCTTTTCGTGAACTATAAGTTGAAGGTGGCTGCTGCGCTGGATGCCAAATATGACACTCTACAGTCGTACAAGGATGAGTTTGTTATGTATCGCGATCAACAGGTGAAGCCTTTGCTTGTGACCGATGAAGATATGGAGGCTGAGGCTCGCCATATATATGATCAGACTGTAACACAGATTGGGCCCGACGGACTTATTCAGACGGCTCATATTCTGATTCGTGCTGATCAGCAGGCTCCTCAGTCGGAGTGGGATGCTGCCAAGATGCGTGCCGACTCCGTGTATCAGGCTTTGAAAGCTGGAGCCGACTTTGCAGAACTGGCCGCGAAGGTGTCGCAGGATCCGGGCTCTGCTCGTCAGGGGGGGCTGTTGCCATTTGTGCAGCACGGACAATTCGTGAAAGAGTTTGAAGATGCTGCTTTTGCTTTGCAGCCGGGTGAAATGTCGAGTGTTGTGCAGTCTCCTTTTGGCTATCACATCATCTTGATGAAAGAGCGCAAGATGTTGGAACCTTTTGACTTTCATCATGACGCTATACTCCGCTTCATCGAACAGCGTAACCTGCGGGAACAGATTGCTGATCAGAAGGTGAAGCAGTTGGTGGAACAGTCGAATGGTACACTGACAGAGGCCCAGTTGATGGAGCAGAAGGCAGACGAGTTGTCTGCCAATGATTCGGAACTGAAAAACTTGATTCGCGAATACCACGATGGCTTGTTGCTTTATGAGATCAGCAATCGTCAGGTATGGGAAAAAGCTTCGAAAGATGAGGCTGGGTTGGCCCAATATTTCAACAGGAATAAGAAAAAGTATGCTTGGGATGAGCCCCGTTATAAGGGTATGGCTTATCATGTAAAAGAACAGAGTCAAGTGAAGGCTGTTGTCAATTGCGTGAAGAAACTTTCATTCGACAAGTGGGCAGAGGCGTTGCGTACGACATTTAATGGCGACTCTGTTGTTCGCATCCGTGTGGAAAAGGGTATCTTCAAAAAAGGTGATAATGCATTGGTTGACAGCATTGTGTTTAGGAAGGATACAACGGTGAATCATCTGAAAGACTATCCCATTGATGGTGTTTACGGCAAACTGCTGAAAAAAGGTCCAGAGAACTACACTGACGTGCGTGGCCTGGTAGTGGCAGACTATCAGGAGCAACTGGAAAAAGAGTGGGTGGCTGAATTGCGTCGTAAGTATCCAGTGGAGATAAATGACGAAGTCGTGCGGCAGTGTGAGGCTGAAGACGCTTCGTCGAAGTCTGAGTAATAGTAGGAAGTATTTAAGTTAGAAATCTCAATTAGCCAAAAGAAATGAAGCGCCTGTCTTTATTGTTTGTTGTATCATATTTGTCATTGCTCCCTATCTGGGCACAGAGTGTGGTCGATGAAGTTGTATGGGTCGTCGGTGACGAGGCTATCCTGAAAAGTGAGGTGGAGGTCACTCGCATTCAGGCAGCGATGGACGGTATGCACTGGCCGGGCAATCCTGATTGTGCCATTCCCGAGCAGTTAGCTGTACAAAAACTCTTCTTGCATCAGGCTGCTATTGACAGTATCGAAGTGACTGAGGCTGAGGTGTCGGCAGCCGTTGAACAGCGCATCGACTATATGATTCAGCAGATAGGGTCGCGCGAAAAATTGGAAGAGTACAGGAAACAGAGTATCAGTCAGATACGTCAGTCCATGCACGATGACTTGCGCGATCAGATGATGATCCAGCGTATGAAAGAAGAGTTGGTGAAGGATGTTACCGTGACTCCTGCTGAGGTGCGTCGTTATTTCAAGGATCTGCCGGAGGATAGTATTCCCTATGTGCCTATGGAGGTGGAAGTGCAACTCATTACGCAGACTCCCAAAGTGTCATTGGAAGAATTGAATCGTGTGAAGGACGAACTGCGTGAGTATACTGATCGTGTGAACCGTGGTGAGACTACGTTTCAGACACTGGCTCGTATGTATTCGGAGGATCCTGGCTCGCGCCGTCAGGGTGGTGAAATGGACTATACCGGTCGAGCTCCACTTGATCCTGCTTTTGCTGCTGTAGCTTTTAATTTGACTGACCCTAAAAAGATCTCAAAGATTGTGGAGTCGGAGTTTGGCTTTCACATTATACAGCTTATTGATAAGCGTGGCGACAAGATAAAGGTGCGTCACATTTTGCGTAAGCCGGTTGTCTCCGATTCGGCCATTACGGCTTCGCTGGCTCGTCTGGATTCTATTGCCGATGACATCAGGTCGGGCCTTTTCACTTTTGAAGAGGGTGCCTATGCTATCTCCGATGATAAGGACACTCGTTTCAATAAGGGGTTGATGGCTAACATTTCGGAGAATGGACAGACTTCGACTTCTCGTTTCCAGTTGCAGGAATTGCCGGCTGAGGTGGCCAAGGTGGTAGATACTCTACAGGTGGGAGAGATATCAAAACCGTTCTCAATGATCAATAAACGCGGTAAGACAGTGTGTGTTATTGCCAAGTTGAAGAGTCGTACCGAAGGTCATAAAGCTACTATTACGGAAGACTTTCAGGTGATGAAGAGTGTGGTGTTGGAAAAGCGTTGCGAACAGAAACTCCACGACTGGGTAGTTGATAAGATCAAGAGAACGTACGTGCGCATTGGCGATGAGTATCGCGACTGTAAGTTCGAATATGAAGGGTGGATCAGATAATAATATGAGGAGCATCGTTGTGGTGTTCCTGTGTGTGCTATATATTGCTGTTTATGCTGTTATTCCTTCTCCACCTGCTAAGGCGAAGAAAAAGTCGGAAGAGCGCAAGCGTGTCTATTTGGTTCATGCCGATGAACTGACTTATGATCGCTGGCGCAATAATGGGGCACAGGTGTTGCGTGGAAATGTACAGTTTGAACACGATGGTGCCCGTCTTTATTGTGATAGTGCCAATTATTTTGAGACAGTTAATTCATTTGAGGCATGGGGCAACGTGAAAATGGTGCAGGGCGATACGCTTTCATTATCCAGCGACTATGGATTTTATGATGGTGATGCCAAGCGACTGGAGGCAAAGGCTTTTACGCCGGCTCAGCAGGTGGTGCTGAGAAATCGCACGACCATGCTTTATACTGATACCCTCTATTTTGACCGGATTGACAATATGGGCTATTATGATGATGGCGGTAAATTAGTGGATAAGGCTACGACGTTGACCTCCGTTCACGGTGAATATCATACTGATTCAAAAGATGCCTTCTTTATGCAAGATGTGGTGATGGTGGATCAGAATTTCAATCTCACTACTGATACATTGGTCTATAATACTCAAACAAAAATGGCACATATCGTGGGTCCGTCAGATATTGTATCGGGAAAAAGTCATATTTATTCAGAACTTGGTTACTATAATACCGAGAATGAACAGGCTGAACTGCTGAAGAGGTCGAGGCTGGACAATGAGGGACGGACGTTAGTGGGCGACAGCATCTGGTATGATGGTGTAAAAGGTGTCAGCGAAGCCTTCGTGAATGTTATCTATACTGACAAAATCAATAAAAATAGCCTCTATTGCAATTATGGCTATTATAACGATTCTACGGGATATGCGATGTGTACAGATAGTGCGATGGCTGTGGACTTCTCACAGACTGATTCGCTCTATATGCACGCTGATACGTTCAAGGTCTTTTCCTACAATCTGAATACTGACTCAGTTTATCGGGTCTTACATGCGTATAATAAGGTACGCGCGTACCGTATTGATATACAGGCCGTGTGTGATTCGCTGGTCTACAATAGTCAAGACTCGTGTATGACGCTCTATCATGATCCTATTGTCTGGAATTTGAATCAGCAGTTGCTGGGTGAGGAGATTAAGGTCTATATGAAAGATTCGGTTATTGATCATGCACATGTCATCAGTCAGGCCTTCTCTATTGAGAAGTTACGTGAAGATAAGGTGTATAATCAGGTGTCATCGCAAGAGATGTTTGCTTTTTTTTTAAAGGGAGAAATGCATGAAGCCAGAGCAGTGGGTAATGTGCAGGTGGTCTTCTATCCCGAAGACGACTCTGATAGTTCGTATGTAGGATTGATCAGTATGACCACTGAGCAACTGAAGATGTTCTTCGACAAGCGTAAACTGGATTATATCTGGGCGCCTGCTCCCGATGGCATTATGTATCCAATGTCGCAAATACCTCCTGAAAAGCGTTATTTGGAGGGCTTTAACTGGTTTGATTATGTGCGACCGATTTCAAAACAGGATATATTCAATTGGCGGCCCAAGGCTGCTGGTACGGAACTGAAGCCCCAACGACGGAGAAATAATGAAGCTGCACGCAAGGATATATAAAGTTGAGGTGAGAGAACACTATGAGTGACATTATTCAATTACTGCCGGATTCGGTTGCTAATCAGATCGCTGCTGGAGAGGTCATCCAACGTCCGGCCTCAGTCATTAAAGAACTGGTTGAAAATGCCGTTGATGCAGGTGCCAAGACTATTAAAGTCGTGATCGTAGATGCCGGACGCACATCGCTGCAGGTCATTGACGATGGTTGCGGTATGTCGGAGACAGATGCCCGATTGGCTTTCGAGCGTCATGCTACTTCTAAGATACGTCAGGCTGCTGACCTCTTTAGTTTACATACTATGGGGTTCCGTGGTGAGGCCTTACCCTCAATTGCAGCGGTGGCTCAAGTTGAACTGACCACCAGAATGGCTACTGAAGATATTGGTTCGCGACTGACCATTCATGGTTCCAAGGTTGTCAGCCAAGAGCCAGTGGCCTGTCCTGTAGGTTCCAATTTCAAAGTAGACAATCTTTTCTATAATGTGCCGGCACGACGTAAGTTTTTAAAGTCGAACGCAACAGAGTTGAACAATATCCTGACTGCCTTTGAACGAATCGTACTTGTATATCCGGAAATCACATTCATGCTCTATAACAACGGACAGGAGCTAATGAACATTAAGGCCGGTTCGCTGCGTCAGCGCATTGTAGATGTCTTTGGCAAGAAACTCAATCAGGAACTGTTACCTTTGGAAGTGGAAACGGCCATTTGTAAGATTACTGGCTTTGTGGGGAAACCTGAGTCTGCACGCAAGAAGGGTGGGGTTGACTATTTCTTTGTGAATGGTCGCTTCATGAAACATTCCTATTTTCACAAGGCAGTGATGGGGGCATACGAGCGTTTGGTACCCATTGGTATGCAAGTTCCCTATTTTATTTACTTTCAGGTAGAGCCCGCTGATATTGATGTCAATATCCATCCGACAAAGACGGAGATCAAGTTTGAGAACGAACAGGGCATTTGGCAGATTCTATCGGCTGCCGTCAAAGATGCTATCGGTAGGTTTTGTGATGTTCCTGCCATTGACTTTGATACAAATGGGAAACCTGATATCCCTGTTTTTGACCCGCAACGTGATGCTGTTTCGATGCCGCATGTACATTATAATCCTGGTTATAATCCTTTTAATGCAACAAATAGCGTGAAGGTGGAGCATGGTAATGTGGATATGTCGCGCCATCAGCAACGCGTGCCTGCCGATTGGCAGCAGCTTTATGAGCAGCAGGCTCCGGCTCAGGTCTTTGTGGAGCAGCCGCTGTTCGATGAAGCTCCTATTTCGCTACCGGAACAGATATTGCAGGAAAAGTCGCCGATACATTATCAATATAAGGGTCGTTATATCATGACAGCCGTCAAGTCGGGACTGATGATTATTGATCAGCATCGGGCAGATATACGTATTCGTTATGAGCGCAACCTGACATTGATGGAGCAGAAGCAGGCCAGTACACAACGGGTGCTCTTCCCTGAGATCATTCAGTTGACCGCTTCAGAAAGTGTGATGATGCAGCAATTCCTTCCTGATATGTCTATAATGGGCTTTGACCTGAGTGATCTTGGCGGGGGAAATTATGCCGTCAACGGTGTACCGGCTGGCAGTGAGGGACTCGACCCCGTAGCCTTGGTGCGTCATGTTTTGGCCGATTCTTCAGAACAGGGTAGGGGTGTTGGCCATGAGTTGCAGTCGAAATTGGCTTTGAGTCTGGCACGTCATACAGCTATCGACTATGGTCAGGTGCTTTCGAATGAAGAAATGGAACGTTTGGTCAACGAACTGTTTGCTTGTGAAAATGTCAATTATACTCCAGATGGCAAAACTGTTTTGTGTATTCTTCCGCAGCAGGATATTGAGCAGTTGCTGGGCTGAAAATGTGCAATGTTAATAAAGAAAAAGCTTAAAATATGCCTTTTTTTGAAGATTTTAGGATTTTTGATGCATTTTCTTGTCCTTTTTGTTGTAGGAATTAAAAAAAATGTCTATTTTTGCACAAAATTTTGAGATAAAGTTATTGTTTTATTAATAAAAATGTAAATGTATGAAAAAACTTTTGATGGTGCTGGCATTGGCCAGCGTATCTGTGGCTGGAATGGCACAGTCTGAGACACCTGAAATGAAGTACAGCGTTGCAACAAACTCGTTTTGGAGCAATTGGTTCATTCAGGCAAATGCCGTTGGAACTTCTTTCTTTAATAATGGTGAGAAGTGGAGCAATCCTATTAAGGACTATCGTACCAACCTTGGCGCATCTGTTGCTATTGGTAAGTGGTTTACTCCTGGCCTTGGTCTCCGTACAAAGGTGACTGGTATCTGGGGTCGTTCGGTTATCTCTACGGACAAAGAGACCAATGCAAGCAAGTATTGGCAGGTGAACGAGGAAGTTCTGTTCAACCTTAGCAACATTTTCTGCGGTTATAGCGATACTCGCGTTTGGAACTTCATCCCCTACATCGGTGGTGGTGTTGGCCGTAATATGAGCTATAATTCTTATGGCATGGGTCTGAACGTCGGTATCTTGAATACATGGCGTCTGGGCAAGCACGTTGCTCTGAACCTTGATCTGTCAATGGGTGGTCATGAGGCTGACTTTGATGGAACCAGCATGGGTGGTGGTCAGAGCCGTTGGAAGCTCGAGAATAAGGATCGTACCCTCAACGCTGAGGTCGGTTTGACCTTCAATTTGGGCAAGTCTACCTTCAACAAGGTTCCCGATGTGGATGCTATCAAGGCTCTCTCTGAGTCTCAGATTGCTGCCCTCAACGCTCAGCTGGCTGACGCTAACGCAGAGAACACTCGTCTGAACAACCTGATCAAGAGCCACAAGTGCCCCGAGACTGGTGCTAAGACCGTTACCGTTAAGGAGGTTGCTGCTGCTCCCGTATCAGTGTTCTTCAACATGGGTAGCGCCAATATCGCCTCTAAGAAGGATATCGTCAATGTACAGGCTCTGGCCGAAGTTGCCAAGGCTAACGGCAAGACCCTCGTTGTTACTGGTTATGCTGACAGCAAGACTGGTAGCGCAGGCCTGAACCAGAAACTGTCTGAGAAGCGTGCTAACGCTGTAAAGAAAGAGTTGGTGAAGCTGGGTGTTGACGAGAGCAAGATTGAGGTGAAGGCTGTTGGTGGCGTGAACGATATCGCTCCTATCGCTTACAACCGTCGTGCTGTTGTTGAAGTTAAGTAATTTCACAGAATATTATAAACACAAAAAGACCGGTGAACAGTCGTTCACCGGTCTTTTTTTTATGTTTATGAGAAAAAGTTTAGAAAATATTTGGTGGATTCAGAAAAAGTTTGTACCTTTGCACTCGCTAAGAAGAAATAAGGGCGTTTAGCTCAGCTGGTTTAGAGCATCTGCCTTACAAGCAGAGGGTCGGCGG
>CAMWKM010000062.1 GCA_947174835.1 uncultured Prevotella sp. | reverse complement strand
AAAAAAGTTAGGAAAATATTTTTTGCAATCACAGGTTTTGTAGTAGCTTATGCGAAATAAGCAATGAATGAAGGCTTCAAACGGGTGGTTTGCAGGCTTTAAACGATGTGTTTGGAGGCTTCAAACGATGCCTTTTTACTGAACAAAAGATAATTCTTCTGTCGAACTTGCGTTCTGTCAGGTTATGTATAGTATTAATGTACGCGTAGGGACATGGTGGGGAACGTAATGTTAAAAGAGTTTAAGGAAATGAAGTTTTTAGATGAAAAGTTTGCTTGTAATAGGTAAATGTAATACTTTTGCAGTGTATTATTAAAGTAGTACACTAAAACAGTATTAAAATAACAATAAAATAATAGTTATGATTGACATTAAAAACATGAGTTTTGGATATGCCCGCCAGAGACATCAGATTTATAAGTCGCTGGATCTGAGCATCGGTGAGGGGAACATATACGGCCTGCTCGGCAAGAACGGTTCGGGCAAGAGTACCCTCCTGTATTTAATAAGTGGACTGCTTCGTCCTGACAGCGGTCGAATCACGGTGGACGATATGGAGTCAAAAAAGCGTTGCGCCGAGATGCTGAGCGAAATGTTTATCGTGGCTGAAGAGTTCAGACTGCCGGAGGTGTCACTCGACCAATATGTGAAAATAGTACACAAGTTCTATCCACGGTTTAGCCGCAACATACTGAACGAATGTCTGAATGACTTCGAACTGCCTCTGTCGTTGAAACTCAACGAACTGTCTATGGGACAGAAAAAGAAGGTGTATATCAGTATTGCTCTGGCAGCCAACACTAAGTATCTGTTGATGGACGAACCGACAAACGGTCTTGACATACCGTCGAAGAGCCAGTTCCGCAAGGTTATTGCCAAAAACATGAATGCGGAACGCACGATGATCATCTCTACCCATCAAGTTCATGACATAGAGGCACTGCTTGACAACATTCTGATTATCGACAAAGGCGTGGTGACATTCAATAAGTCTGTTCAGGAAATCTGTCAGGAATACACATTTGAATATCGTCAGCCGTGCGAAGGTAACGATGGTGTTGTCTATGCCGAGCCGACGCTGCAGGGCAATGCCGTGATGGCTCATCGTGGCGACAGGCAGGAGACACAGATGAATCTTGAACTCCTGTTCAATGCCGTAAACGCAGGTAAGATATAATAAGTTTAAAATTCAAACAACAAAAAGATATAACATCATGAACTTGGATAGATTTAAAAACACATTTATATGGGTAGCTGCCAATGGTTATAAAAAAGCAATACGCTGCACAATAGGACTTTTCTTTGCCTTCCTCTTGGTATATTGCATCAATCTGGGATTTGCCCTAAGCCTGTATTTGGGTGAGACATGGGAAATATCTATGATGGAGAATGTTTGGGGAACTACGGTTCTTATGATCTGCATTGTGTTGACAGCCGGTATGTGTTGCGTTGCCGCTGATATGCGCACCAACGAAGGAAGGGTGATGACGATGATGTTGCCGGCGAGCAATGCAGAGAAATTCTGGGCACGAATATTGTGGCTCATACTGAGTCTTGCCGTAAGTTGTGTGGTGGCCATCATCTGTGCCGATATCATGCGGGTGATATTGTCGTACATCGTCTCATGGCCTATTCACGGTTCCATGCTACTGACCATCATCACGCACAGTGATGTCTCAATCGAATCTGGCTCTTTCTTGGGAACAGTACAGATGTATCTTATACCTATATACATATCAAGTGTGTTTGTGGTCGGTGGTACATTCTTCAGACGCAATCCATTTCTATTTACACTGCTAAGCGTATTTTTGATCTTTTTCATATTAGGCTTGATCGTATTTGGAATATCCAACAACATGCCGTCGCTACCTATCAAGATAGAAATGATGTTAGAGAAACTCTTTAAAGATATGAGTTACGACTTTATGCTTTTCATCATCAATCTGATAACAATGGCACTTATTGCACTGAATTACTGGATTGCATACAAATTGTATTGCCGGATACAGGTAATAAGCAATAAATGGATAAACCTATGATATTCAACAACGAGAAAGCAATATATCTGCAAATAGCAGACCGGCTGTCAGATGAGATTCTGACGGGAGTATATGCCGATGACGACCGCATACCGAGCGTCCGTGAATATGGCGCACTGCTGGAGGTGAACACCAACACTGTGGTAAAAGCATACGACGACCTGAGTCGTGCCAACATCATATACAACAAGCGGGGCCTGGGATATTTTGTGACTCCGGGCGCGCGTGAGCAGATCATGAAACAGCGACGCACGGAATTTCTGACACGCACATTGCCTGAACTATGTCACAATATGCGGTTGCTCGGCATAAGCATCGAAGACATAAAGCGGGAGTGGGAAAAAGAAGGAAATGCAGATTTTTCAGTAAAATGATGTCAACCTGAAACTTTTTTTCAAAGAAATGTGTCTAACGAATAAAGTTTAAACAAAAATAAAAGCAATGACAAAGAAAATCTTATCAGTGGCAGCAGGTGTGGCACTATTGCTCAGCAGTTGCAATGTAGTAGGTAATAATGTGGTAAATCCTTCAAAAGAGCGCGTCAAGAAAGAGTATAAGCTGGAGAGTTTCGACAAGATAGAGACTGCAACGGCCATTAACGTGGTATATACCCAAGATGAGAAACCGCAGAAGGTTACGCTTGATGTTCCGAGAAATATGGAGGAGTATGTATCACTGAACGTGAAAGACGGCGAACTAAAAGTGTCATTCAAGAATTTGAATACCATTGCGGGAGACCACAAAACGACGCTGTATGTGAGTGGTCCGGCAATACGCAAGTTCCAAACATCAAGTGCCGGTAACGTATATATTAAAAACGGAGTTGCATACAATGGTGACGTGACCATCAAATCGTCGAGTGCCGGAGACGTATATGCCGACGAGCCGATAAAGGCAAAGACACTATACGTCAAGGCTTCAAGTGCCGGTAATATAAAGATTGCCGGGGCACACGTCGATTTGTTGGGAGTGGAAAGTTCGAGTGCCGGCAACATAAAAGTGACAGACATTCAGGCTGTCAATGTGGCTGCCGAAGCATCAAGTGCAGGCAGCATCACCCTCGAAGGAAACTGCCGGTCGCTTGAGAAGGAGGCATCAAGTGCAGGAACCATTCATTGCAAGAAACTGAAAATACGACAATAATGATACACTTAAAAGACATCAACAAGACATATCATGGTGCGCAGCCGCTGCATGTGCTGAAAGGCATCAGTCTTGACATTGATAAAGGCGAGTTTGTGAGCATCATGGGTTCGTCGGGGTCGGGAAAGTCTACATTGCTTAATATATTGGGCATCCTCGACAATTACGATTCGGGCGAATATCTGCTCAACAACGTGCCTATATGGAACCTGAGCGAAAACCGTGCTGCCGAATATCGCAACAAGATGATTGGATTCATATTCCAGTCGTTCAACCTCATATCATTCAAGACTGCCGTTGAGAACGTAGAGTTGCCACTATTCTATCAAGGAGTTAGCCGCAAGAAGCGCCACCGGATGGCCATGGATTATCTTGACCGTCTGGGGCTGGCGCCTTGGGCGGAGCATTATCCCAACGAGATGTCAGGCGGTCAGAAGCAGCGCGTTGCCATAGCCCGTGCGCTGATAACCAAGCCTCAGATTATTCTTGCCGACGAACCTACCGGAGCACTTGACTCAAAGACTTCGGTGGAGGTGATGAATCTTCTGAAAGATCTTCATCAAAACGAAGGTATGACAATCGTTGTCGTGACACATGAAAGCGGTGTGGCAAACGAGACCGACAAGGTCATACACATCAAAGACGGTCTGATAGGCAATATCGAGAGTAACGGTGATCACCATCTTGTATCAAAAGACTACGTCAAATAGTGTGAAACTATGGAACTGCTAAAAGAAATCTGGGCCACTTCAAAACGCAATAAACTGCGCACGTCGCTCACAGGGTTTGCCGTGGCATGGGGTATCTTCATGCTGATTTTCCTGCTTGGCGCAGGCAACGGCCTGATAAATGCCCAGCTACAGCAGCAAGACCGTCACATCAGCAATTCGATGATGGTGTTCAGCGGGCAGACCTCAAAGGCATACGGAGGTTTGAAGGAAGGACGTATTATCAGATTGCGCGACTCTGACCTGGAGATAACACAAACTGCATTCAAAGGCAATGTAGATAAGGTGGGGGCAAGCATACGCAAGTGGGGACAAACCTTGACAATGGGTGAGAACTATGTCAGTGCGCCTTGCTATGGAGTGGATCCAAGTTATGCGGAAATAGAAAAGGTGAAGCTTCTTGAAGGAAGATTCGTGAATGCTATTGATATGCGCGAAAACAAGAAGGTGATAGTCATCAGCAAGGACAATGCCAAGGAACTGGCACGCGACTACCGCTCACTCGTAGGCAAGCACATAAAGATGGGTAATTTTGCCTTTCTCGTGGTCGGCATATATAAGAACGATGAGAGTCAGCGCAACAATCCATCGTACATACCTTTCACAACGATGAAGATCATGTATGGAATGGGTGATGAGGTGGGAAACATCATTTTCTCCTTCCACGGACTTACCGACCAGAAGAGTAGCGATGAATTTGAAAAAAACTATCGCCAGAAGATAAATCTCAACCATCTGGCTGCGCCTAACGACAACGAAGCTATCTATCTGTGGAATCGCTTTGAACAAAACCTACAGATGCAAACAGGCATAGGTATCATTCAGACGGCACTCTGGATAGTGGGACTTTTTACCTTGCTCAGTGGTATTGTGGGAGTGAGCAATATCATGCTCATCACCGTAAAGGAACGTACCCATGAGTTTGGAATACGTAAGGCTATCGGTGCAAAGCCCTGGTCGATACTGCGGCTGATCATGACGGAGAGCATCATCATCACTACATTCTTCGGATATGTCGGCATGGTGCTCGGTGTGGCAGCCAATGAATATATGGATGCCACGATAGGACATGAGGTGGTGGACACGGGAGTGTTTAAGGCTACAATGTTTGTAAATCCGACTGTGGGCATAGATGTTTGCATAGAAGCCACGGCCGTGATAATCATTGCCGGAACCATAGCCGGACTGATTCCTGCATGGAAGGCTGCACGCATACGCCCAATAGAGGCACTGAGAGCAGATTGACAGTCAACTAAACAAGAAAGAAGTATGAGATTTGACATAGACCGATACCGAGAAATCCTTGATACACTTACACGCAACAAGACGCGCAGTTTCCTTACCGGATTCGGTGTCTTCTGGGGAGTGTTCATGCTGACTGTACTCATTGGCGGTGGCGACGGTATGAAAATAATGTTGCAAAAAAACTTTGCCGGCTTTGCCACCAATACGGCAATGGTATGGTCGAATCAGACTACAAAGCCATATAAGGGTCTGAAAAAAGGACGCTGGTGGGAAATGAACGATAACGACGTAGTGAGATTGCGTAACCAGATACCGGAACTTGACATCATCGCTCCAATGGGAAGCCCTTCATGGAACTCCAACCAGATAGCCAAGTTCTCCGATCAAAGTGTTAGTTGCAACATGAGTGGAGCCACTCCACAAATGGCATTGGTGCAACCGCCTTCAATGCGCTACGGACGTTTCCTTAATGAAGTTGATATGCGTGATGAACGCAAGGTGTGTGTGATTGGCAAGAAAATCTATAACAACCTGTTTAAAGACGGTGGCAACCCTTGTGGGCAATCTATTATGATAGATTCTACCTATTATAAAATCGTGGGAGTGGACTTCAGGACATCAGGAGTAAACATCATGGGAAGTGCTGACGAGGCTGTCACCATTCCGCTGACGGTGATGCGCAAAGTGTATAACCGAGGCAGCGATGTTGACATTATTGCCACAACTGGTAAGCCGGGAGTGGTGATGAGTAAGATTGCCCCACGCATAAGGGAGGTGATTGCACGTGCACACACCATAGACCCGACAGACGAAAAGGGAGTGGTGATACTGAATACGGAAGTGCTCTTCGGCATTATCGACAATCTGTTTAAGGGTGTCAACTTCTTGATATGGCTCGTGGGACTTGGAACCATATTTGCCGGAGCCATCGGAGTGAGCAATATCATGATGGTAACCGTACGCGAACGCACCACAGAGATAGGCATACGCCGTGCCATCGGGGCTACGCCACGTATGATATTGTCACAAATCATATCAGAGAGCATTGTGCTGACATCCGTGGCCGGCATGAGCGGTATATTGTTTGGAATACTGGTGTTACACGGTTTTGAACTTGCCAACACTACCGATGGTATTCTTGAGGTACCGTTTCAAATAGGTTTCTGGACTGCATTGTTGTGCACTGCTTTCATTTGCCTGCTTGGAGTCATAGCAGGACTTGCCCCGGCTATGCGGGCTATGGGTGTAAAGCCTGTAGATGCAATGAGAGACGAATAAGCATGAATAGATTTATCATTTAAGAATAATAAAAATTTAAAAATATGAAGAAGTATTCAAAACTGATTATCGCGGCAATCATAGCCTTGATTTTCATCGGAACATTCGTGTTCCTTTATCAGAAGTCGCAACCGAAAGAGGTTGTCTACAGTGAATTTACACCGGAGGTGAAAGATGTGCAGAAAACAACAATCATCACGGGGAAAATAGAACCAAGAAACGAAGTGAATGTAAAACCGCAGGTTTCTGGTATCATCACCGATATCTATAAGGAGGCTGGTGATGTGATAACAGCCGGTGAGGTGATTGCAAAGGTAAAGGTGGTTCCGGATATGGGACAGATGTCGAGTGCCGAAAGCCGCGTGCGATTGGCCGATATCAACCTTAAGCAGGCACAGACGGAGTATGACCGCGAAAAAGAACTGCACGATCAAAAGATGGTGAGTGATGAGGAGTTTGACAAATATGCGCAGACATTGCGTCAGGCTAAGGAAGAAGTGGCTGCTGCACAGGATGCACTGCAGGTTGTGAAAGAAGGTGTATCGAAAAGCAATGCCAATGCCAGTTCAACCCTTATACGCAGCACCATTACGGGAACAATCCTTGACATACCGGTGAAAGTAGGAAACTCGGTCATTCTCAGCAACACATTCAATGATGGTACTACCATAGCAACCGTAGCAAACATGAATGACCTGATATTCCGAGGTAACATTGATGAAACAGAAGTGGGGTCGCTTGTAACGGGTATGCCGATGAAGATTACCATAGGTGCCTTGCAGGATCTGAAATTTGATGCTTTGCTGGAATATATATCCCCCAAGGCTGTAGAAAACAACGGAGCCAATCAGTTTGAACTGAAGGCTGCTGTGGCATCACTTGGCAACAATAAACTGCGTTCGGGATATAGTGCTAATGCCGAGATTGTGTTGCAAAGTGTCAAGAATGTGATAACAGTACCGGAAAGTGCTATAGAGTTCAATGGCGACAGTGCTTTTGTACATATCGTAGAGACCAACGGCCAACAGAAGCAATACGTCCGTACATCCGTAACCACTGGTCTAAGCGATGGAGTGAGTATTGAGATTAAGCAGGGCCTTACTGCCGATCAGAAGGTGCGTGGTCCTCAGATAATTGCCGACATTAACGACTAAGTTGCCATGAGATTACCTATTGTCTTGTTTGCTGCGATATTATCGCAGTCCCTTATGGCCCAGCAGCTTTGGACACTCAGACAATGCTGCGACTATGCCGTGGAGCATAACATCAGTGTGAAGCAATACGAGAATCAGCGCCAGCAACGCGAACTCCAGTTGTCGACGGCTAAGAATCAGCGATTGCCTAACCTCAGTGCCAGCGTTGGACAGAACTTTTCCTTTGGCCGAGGACTGACGGCAGAAAATACCTATACGAATACCAATACCTCATCGACTTCTTTCTCTCTGGGTACTGGTGTGCCTATCTTTACTGGCTTTCAGATTCCCAACAGTATTAAGTTGAACCAATTGAACCTTGAGGCTGCCACGGCAGATCTGGAGAAAGCAAAGAACGATATCCGCACTCAGGTGGCACAAGCATACGTGCAGATTCTCTATGATATGGAAATCAGCGATGTGGCCCATCGGCAGGTTGCTATTGATTCGGCCCAAGTGTCGCGCTTGCAGGCTTTGCTTGATGTAGGAAAGGTCAGTGAGGCTGAACTGGCTCAGCAGAAAGCTACAATGGCTCAAAGTCTGTTGACTGCCACTCAGGCTGACAATAACCTCCATCTGACTATCCTTGCTATGACCCAATTATTGGAATTGCCTTCGCCTGATGGCTTCTCTGTTGAGAGACCTTGTTGTCAATCGGACTCTCTGGATAATTCGGAGAATCAGAATTTTACATTCCAACTGCTTACTCCTGATGAGATCTATACCGAAGCTCTTTCTATAAAACCGGAAATTCAGGCACAGCAACTGCGTTTGCGCTCTACGGAAAACAATATCAAGATAGCGCAGGCAGGGCTTTATCCCACATTGTCTTTCAATGCCGGACTGGGCTCCAACTACTATACGACTTCCGGTTTCGTGGCTGATGGATTTGGCAAGCAGATGAAGAATAACTTCAGTCAGTATCTGGGTTTCAATCTCAGTATTCCTATTTTTAACCGTTTTCAGACTCGCAACAACATCCGTTCGGCTAAAATCGAACGTGCCAACCAGCAGTTGATGCTTGACAATACGAAGAAAACGCTCTATAAGGAAATACAGCAAGCCTACTATAACACTGTGGCTGCCCAACAGAAACTGCAGAGTAGTGTACAGGCTCGGGAGAGTAGCGAAACGGCTTTCCGACTGATGCAGGCCAAATACGAAAATGGTAAGGCTACCATTACTGAGTTCAATGAGGCCAAGAATAATTATCTGAGATCTGAGAGCGACCTCACTCAGGCGCGTTACGAATATCTTTACCAGCAGGCTCTTATCCAGTTCTACCGAGGTCAGGATCTTTCTTTCTAAGATTTTGCTGGAATGGAATCGGTGGAATTGTGTATGCAACGATGCGTCTTGTAGAGAAGAACCGTCATATACCTTTGCTGGGACCTGCTGTCAGCATGATAGGGGGCATTGTCTTGATGAACTTCTGTTCTGTGGCATGGCCCCTATTGCCGTTGCTGGCTGCTGCTGTGGTGCTGACCTTTCTGTTCTTTCGCTGGCCTGTGGTTCAGACATTTTTCCTGATGATCGATTTCCTATTGGTGGGTATGCTCATTGTGCAGCGGCAACCGCCTTCCATCGTTCCTTCTCAACAAGCTGAGGTCGTGGTCGTCTCAGAACCGGTGGAAAAGCCGAAGACAATCAGTGTGGAACTATTGTTGCCTGAGACAGGCCAGCGGGTGCGTCGGTATATTCAGAAGGACGAGCGGAGTAGGGCTTTACAATTGGGTCATGCGTTGGTGTTAAGTAAAATAGGGGATGGCTATGTGTCGGCTCACGACTGGCAATTGGGAGGTGGTGCTTCTCTGCGGATGGGATATGTTGACCGAGTGCGATTACATTTCTTACGGTGGCGCCACCGATTGCTGGAGCACTACCGTCAGACACCGATGGAAGATGATGCCTATGCTGTGTTGGCTGCGATGACATTAGGTGATAAATCGGCCCTGACGGTAGAACTGCGTGAAACTTATTCCGTGACGGGTGCCTCTCATGTGTTAGCTCTCAGTGGTTTGCATTTGGGCATTATCTATATGTTGGTGAGTAGTATAATATTGGGGCGACGTCGGTTCTGGTTGTCGCAGGTAATCATCGTCCTTTGTATCTGGGCTTTTGCCTTCCTGACCGGTCTCTCTTCCAGCATTATGCGCTCGGCCACGATGATCACAGTTTATGTTATCTTTTCTGTTGGTGGCCGTAACCGCTCATCGGTCAATTTGTTGGCCTTTGCTGCTATAGTGATGTTGCTGATTGATCCTACGGCACTTTTTGATGTTGGCTTTCAACTCTCGTTTATGTCAATGCTCTGCATCCTGCTTTTTATGCCTCTGATAGAGTGTTGGTGGCCTGCAAACCATCGGCTGACGAAATGGATACGTGGCATTGTTGGAGTGTCGGTGGCTGCTCAGTTGGGCGTGGCACCGCTCATTGCGTTCTATTTCGGTCGTTTCCCTACTTATTTTCTATTGACCAATTTTATTGTAGTCCCTGCTGTGACGGTCATTCTCTATGGAACTTTGTTAGTATTGCTAATACCCTCGCTGGGCATTTGGCTGGTCGAAGTGGTTCGAATGCTGAATAAGGCACTTGGGTGGATTGCCCAAATGCCTTATTCCAGTATCGACGGTTTGCATCCGTCGGTGCTTCGTGTCTGTTTGTTGTATGTATTGTTGTTGATTGTCTATCTGATCATATTACGCCTATCCAGCGCAATATGTCGTTCAGATTAGCCACCACCATCAGCAGGATGAGTAGGCCGAAACCAATGTATTCAGCTTTGATCATGAAGTTCTCTGATGGTTTGCGGCGGGTGATGATCTCATAGAGCAGGAAGAGCACGTGGCCGCCATCAAGTGCCGGGATAGGCAGAATGTTCATGAATGCCAAAATGATACTGAGGAAAGCGGTCATTAGCCAAAAGCGATGCCAGTCCCATGTGTCGGGGAACAGACTGCCTATGGCTCCGAAACCACCCAGCGACTTGGCACCGTCGGCTGTGAAGAGATATTTCAGATCGTCTATATAGGAGACCAGTACGTTCCAGCCATAACTGATACCAGCGGGGAAACTCTTAAAGAAGTTATACCGGATGGTATCGGGTTCGTATTGTAACTGAGGTATGAAGCCCAATTTCAGATTCTCGTTTAGCATGACGGTTACTGTATCACGTAGGGTATCACGTTCAATGGCCAGCATCATCTGACGCAGGGCTATACTGTCACCGTGAGTCTTGATTTCCTGTAACTCTTCGCTGATTCGGACGATTTCGTCGGTGAACTGGTTGTAAGAAGTGATGTCTTTACCGTTGACCATTACGATTCGGTCGCCTTTCTGTAGACCGGCCTCGGCAGCAGGCATCTCTGGTATCACGCTGTCAATGACGGCAGGTATATAGGTGCGCATAAATGGCGGCCATGTTTTGCCCATGTCAAGCAGGCTCAGGTCTGTTTTGATAACTATACTATCCGGCTGGCCGTTGCGCAGGATATTGACATACTTGGCATTGGCAATTTGACGATAAGCATTGACATCAATGCCCAGTTCGTGTTTTGGACCCTTGAAAGCTCCTTTATTAGTTCCCAACAGAATATCACCGTCTTGAAAGCCAATAGCCTTGGCAGCCTCGTTGAACTCCATTCCTTGGGTCATCTTTTCCAAAGGCACGTAAGAGTCGCCCCAATAGAAGAGCACCATAGAATAGATGAATAAGGCCAACAGGAAGTTGACCAGTACACCGCCTATCATGATGAGCAGTCGTTGCCATGCGGGCTTGGTGCGAAATTCCCATGGCTGCTCAGGTTGCTTCATCTGTTCCGTGTCAAAACTCTCATCAATCATGCCTGCAATCTTGCAATATCCGCCCAGAGGCAACCAGCCGATTCCATATTCGGTGTCGCTTTTCTTAGGTCTGAACTTGAAGAGGGCTCCCTTCCATTTGCCAATGGTAATGTCAAAGAATAAGTAGAATTTCTCCACCCTGACGCCAAATAGTTTCGAGAAGAAAAAGTGGCCACCTTCATGGAGCAGTACCAATAGGCCGATAGCCAGGATGAATTGTAATGCTTTTATCAGAAATACTTCCATAATGCTTATGTGATAATTGACAATTATGATTTCAATAGTTCGGTTGCGATGCGGCGAGCCTCTGCATCGGTTTGTAGATAGTCCTCATAGGTAGGCTTCTGTATGAAGGTTGCCCGCTGCATTGTCTGCTCAATGATGTCGCCCATCTGTAGGAATCCGCAGCGGTCTTCCAAGAATGCACGGTTCACAATCTCGTTAGCAGCGTTGACGATACAGGGTACGTTACCGCCTTGTCGGATAGCCTCGTAGGCCATAGCCAGACAGCGGAACTTTTTCAGGTCGGGTTCAAAGAACTCCAACGGGTGCTTGAATAGGTCAAGTCGTTCACCGCTTAATGGCAATCTTTTGGGGAATGAGAACGCATATTGGATGGGCAGACGCATATCGGGTACGCCAAGTTGAGCTTTTACGCTACCATCCTGGAATTGTACGGCAGAGTGGACTATTGATTGCGGGTGTACCAGCACCTGAATCTGACTGGCCTCAACGCCAAACAGCCACTTTGCTTCGATGACCTCGAACCCCTTGTTCATCATCGAAGCAGAGTCGATGGTAATCTTGGCACCCATGTCCCACGTCGGATGACGCAGGGCATCGGCCTTGGTCACATTGGCAATCTCCTCCATCGACTTGGTGCGGAATGGGCCGCCTGAGGCCGTCAGTAGGATCTTGTCTATCGGATTATCGTCCTCGCCCACCAATGACTGGAATATAGCTGAGTGTTCGCTGTCTACGGGCAGGATGCTGGCACGGTTTTCCATGGCTAATTGACAGATCAGTTCACCGGCTACAACGAGTGTCTCTTTGTTAGCCAGACAGATGGTCTTATGGGCCTTGATAGCGTGAATGGTGGGGGATAGTCCGGCAAAGCCTACCATTGCGGTGAGTACCATGTCAATGGGATCGGCCTCTACAATTTCGTCCAAAGCTCTGGCTCCGGCATAGACCTTCACATCGGGCTGGTCACTCATCAGTTGCTTCAGTTCTTCGTAACGTGCTTCGTTGGCAATGACGATGGCAGCTGGCTTGAATTTATGGGCCTGTTCTGCCAGCAGTTCCACTTTGTTGTTGGCAGTCAGACAATACACCTCATAGAGGTCTGCGTGCTCTTCGATGACTTCGAGGGCTTGTGTGCCGATGCTGCCTGTGGAGCCTAAAATGGCTATTTGTCGTTTCATAAATCGAGAATGCCCTCTGGCAGGGCTATTGTTATTTGTTTCTTTTCTTGGTTGATATGGGTGATGAGATCTTCGGAAGCGGGGATGAGTGTATTGTCCTCGAGTTCGAAGAGAATATTCATCGTGGTGTCGTTGACATGGGCAATCCTGCCGATAGTGTTTCCTGTTTGGGCTTCTATAATATTGAAACCAACGAGGAATGACCAGGTAAGTTCCTCTTCGGGAGTGGCCAGAGAACGAGGGAAGTAAATATCGCAGTTGGTCAATTCACGGGCTCGGTCTTGGGTGTCAATATCCTCGAACTTGACGAGCGCAGTGCTGTCGCTACGGAAACGATACTCCTCTATAAAGAAAGGTACCAGTATGCCGTCAATCTCCAGTATGAGGTAATCGGCATCAACACGGTCAAACACATCGTCGTCAAACATAAAGGAAATCTCGCCCTTCACGCCGTGTGTCTTGCCCAGTCGGCCTATCTTGTAGACTTCCTCCTTGCGTATCATGCTCTTTCAATCTTAGCGCCTAATGCGTTCAGGCGATTCTCTATGTTCTCGTAACCACGGTCAATCTGCTCAATATTGTCAATATAGCTGGTGCCCTTCGCACTCATGGCTGCAATGAGCAGGGCTATACCTGCACGGATATCGGGGCTTGACATACGGCCACCGCGTAGTTGTACCTTGTGATCGTGCCCCACCACTACAGCACGATGTGGGTCGCATAGGATGATCTGTGCTCCCATGTCAATGAGTTTATCCACGAAGAATAGACGGCTTTCAAACATCTTCTGGTGGAATAGCACGGAACCACGGGCTTGAGTAGCCACGGTGATAAGCACCGATATTAAATCAGGTGTTAAGCCGGGCCAAGGGGCATCGGCCAAAGTCATAATGGTACCATCGATAAACGATTGTATCTCGTAGTGACGCATCTGCGGAACGAACAGGTCATCGCCTTCCTCTTTCACTTTAATACCCATACGTCGGAAAGTGCTGGGGATGATACCCAGATCCTTGATGGATACGTCTTTGATGCGAATGCCTTGTCCCACCATGGCAGCCATCCCAATGAACGAACCTACTTCAATCATGTCGGGCAAAATCTGGTGTACCGTGCTATGCAGGCTTTCCACACCCTCGATGGTCAGCAGGTTGGAGGCAATGCCCGAGATGCGCGCTCCCATCTGATTGAGCATCTTACAAAGTTGCTGCAAATAGGGTTCGCAGGCTGCATTATAGATAGTTGTGGTGCCATGAGCCAGAACAGCAGCCATCACAATATTGGCTGTGCCGGTGACTGAGGCCTCGTCAAGCAACATATATTTGCCTTTCAGTTGTTGGGCTGAAATCTCATAGAGACCTCGCTCGGGCAATGGATTGAAGTGGGCCCCCAGACGTTCGAAGCCCAAAAAGTGAGTGTCCAACCGGCGTCGCCCAATCTTGTCGCCACCGGGTTTGGCAATCATGGCCTTGCCCATACGAGCCAACAGTGGGCCAAGCATCATCACAGAGCCGCGCAGTTGGGCACATTTCTGCACAAATCCATTGCTCTGCAGATAGTCAAGATTCAGATCATCAGCCTGAAAGGTGTAGGTGCTCTCTCTGTTTGAGACTTTAACACCGATATCCTTGAGCAACTGAATGAGGTTTGTCACATCACGAATGTTGGGAATGTTGTGGATTGTGACAGGCTCGCTGGTTAGCAGTGTGGCACAAATTACTTGCAGGGCCTCATTCTTGGCGCCCTGTGGCTGGATAGTTCCGTTCAGAGGATGTCCTCCTTCGATGATGAATGCCCCCATTACCTATGTTTCTTTCCGTTGAGGCGTTTAATCTGAAAGTCGCTCACTTGAACACGTTCAAAAACGAATTTGCCGAGATCCAGTTGTACGGCACCATTTGTCAGGCGGGCCATGTCGTCAGCAATTTTCTCGTCTTCTGTCGAGCCGTGTCCCCATTGTGCCAAGTCGCGCTTCATTTGGTTGGCTGTCAGGCGGATCAACTCATCGCGCTCGTTACCCTCTGGCATCTCTTTCAGTCGGTCGAGTAATTCACTCACCAATTTTCCGTAGTGGCGTAAGCGGATGCCGCCTTGTGGTAATGGAAGTGCTTCTGGCTTGCTGAGGAACTTCTCGGCTTGGCTCACATCAAAAGGCCAGTCGATGTCTAATTGTTTATGGCTCATCAGGTATAGGTGATCCCATAGTGTCTGCTCATAACCGTTGTTCTCGCGAATCTGTGGAACTTTGGTTTCCATCAGTTTGACGATGGTTTTGGCACATTTCAGTCGCTCCTCCTTGTCGGGCAGCGATATGGCATGGTCAATCATGCGTTGTATCTCACGGCCATATTCCGGTAGCAGTAACTGCTTGCGTTTGGTGTTGTAGTCTAATCCTTGTATGTCCATTTGTTAAATAAGTTTTTTAGGCATTTGGGCCACGAAGTCCTTCAAATAGAAAGGCACGAAATAGGCCACGTCCTCTGTTGCGTCGTTCAACAATCTGCGCTCGGCCAGAGGTTGCATCCATTTAGCCAATGGCTCTATGCCCTCTATCAGATGGGCATTTGGATGATTGATGGCATCCATACATTTGGCTGCTCCGTTGCCGAAAAAATAGACCGGATGCTCGTCAAGCCACGATTTGTAGGTGTTGCCATCGACGATGTCGGCACCCACAGGTCTGATGGGCTTGAGGGCGCGATCGTAGATACCGGCATAGACTTCCATTCTCCGGGCATCAATCATCGGGCAGAGTAGGGCATCGTCCTCCTGCACGGTCTCCCGTAATAGGATGGGCACACACAGCAACTCCAATGTGGGTACGGCAATCAACTTTAGGTTGCGCCCAAAGCAAATACCCTTAGCCATTGACACACCGATGCGCAGTCCTGTGTAGGAGCCAGGACCGCAACTGACGGCTACGGCATCGAAAGGGATGGCATGGTTGTCGGTGAACGAGAGGGCCTCGTCGACCATTGTCCCCAATCGCTCGGCATGATTCGGCCCACTATGGTCTTCCTGTTGGAAGATGACTTGTGAGTCCTCCGAGACGGCCACCGAGCATACATCAGTGCTGGTCTCAATATGTAGTATGCATGACATTTCTTATACCTTATATTATATATGAGGTGCAAAGTTACGCATTTTTCCCAAAACTTCCGTTGTTTTTAGAAAAATTATCATTTCTTCCAAACATTGCGTTGGCGATTTGAAGAATTTTCAGTAATTTTGCTGCGATAAAAACAATCAATAAGTAATTTTTTTGAATCTGAATAGAAATGATACAGTCGATGACAGGCTACGGCAAAGCAGTCGTAGTTTTTAAAGATAAAAAGATTAGTGCAGAGATTAAGTCGCTCAACTCCAAACAACTGGATTTGCAAACACGTATAGCACCGCTCTATCGAGAGAAGGAAATGGAAATTCGCCAGATGATTTCGGCAGCTTTGGAACGTGGTAAGGTGGATTTCGCACTTTGGATTGAGAAGGATGCCGGTGTGGATGCTACGCCAGTGAATACTGCTTTGGTGGAGAACTACTACCGTCAGTTGAAAGCCGTAGCCGAAAAGGTGGGGATTCCTGAGCCGGAGGATTGGATGTACACCCTGACGCGTATGCCCGACGTGCTGACGAAAACCGATCAAGAAGTGCTTTCTGATGAAGAATGGGCTGTTGTTCGTCAGGCTGTAGAGCAGGCAATCAATGCATTGATTGATTTCCGTAAGCAGGAAGGTGCGGCTTTGGAAAAGAAATTCGCAGAGAAAGTTGATAACATCGAGCGTTTGTTGGCTGAGATAGAACCGTGGGAGAAAAGTCGTGTAGAAAAGATCCGTCAGCGTATCGTGGACGGGTTACAGCAGATACCTGGCGTAGACTATGATAAGAACCGCTTGGAGCAGGAACTTATCTATTATATAGAGAAACTGGATATCAGTGAGGAGAAGCAGCGTCTGACCAACCACCTGAACTATTTCCGTGAAACGATGGCCAATGGTCATGGGCAGGGTAAGAAGTTAGGCTTCATCGCTCAGGAGATGGGACGCGAGATAAATACGACGGGGTCGAAGTCCAATCAAGCTGAGATGCAGAACATTGTTGTTCAGATGAAGGATGAACTGGAGCAGATCAAGGAGCAGGTGCTCAATGCGCTGTAGTTTTTAACTCAAGAATTATTATACATGACAGATACAGCTAAAGGTAAGTTGATCATTTTTTCTGCTCCCAGTGGCAGTGGAAAAAGTACGATAGTAAATTGGCTGATGGGAATGGAGCATCTTAATTTGCGTTTTTCTATATCCTGCACCAGCCGTGCACCTCGTGGAACAGAACAGCATGGGGTGGAATATTTCTTTCTCACACCGGAAGAGTTTCGGGCAAAGATATTGAATGATGAATTTCTGGAGTATGAAGAAGTCTATGCTGATCGTTTCTATGGCACGCTGAAGGCACAGGTGGAGAAACAACTGAACGAAGGGCAGAACGTGGTGTTTGACGTTGACGTGAAGGGAGGCATCAATATAAAGAAGTTCTATGGTGAACAGGCCATGAGCCTTTTCATCCAGCCACCGTCGGTTGAGGAACTGCGTCGTCGTCTCGTTGGTCGTGGCACCGATACGCCAGAGGCCATAGAGAACCGTTTGGCCAAGGCCGAATATGAAATGACCTTCGCTCCGCAGTTTGACCACATCGTGGTGAATGACCGTCTGGACGAGGCCAAGGCGGAGGCATTGCGGCTGGTTGAGGAGTTTATATAAAAAGATATCTTTTTAGGGGGCAAAAGATAATCAAATGGGGGGTGCAGAAAAATTGATTATCAAATGGTCG
>CAMWKM010000061.1 GCA_947174835.1 uncultured Prevotella sp. | reverse complement strand
GGCATAGACTTCAGGCATGACCTCGTCAAGAGCCTTCTCGTATTCTTCAAGTGCCTCTTTCTCAATTTTGTCAATCTTTGCAAAAATATCAGCACGCTCGTCCAGCGGTGTTTCTTCGATAGTATTTTTTAGTTTTTCTATCTCCTCTTTCTGGGTTTTGGCTGCTGCCTGTACCTGTTGGCGTATTTCTTGCGTACGGGCACGGAGTGCATCATTGTCCAATACTTCTATTTGAGGCGATACAGCCTTTACTTTCTTGACAAACGGCTGTGTTTTTTTCATATCTCTTGAAGACTTGTCGCCAAACAAAGCCTTAAGAATCTTGTTGAAATTCATTTTTTATATAACGATTTACTTGTTTACATTTTATAATTTGGGGTGCAAAGTTACTGATTTTTTGCCAATTAAAAGCAAAAAACGACCATTATTTCTTGAAAGAAAGTCAGAATAATGGCTTGGAGAAACAGGCATTGGGGGCCCTGATGCGAATGCAACGGGCAATAGTGGGTGCAATTTGGTCAATAGTGACAGGCGTCAGAATCCGTTCTGGTGAGGTGCCTGCTCCCCAGAAAATAATGGGAAACTGAGTGAACGATGCACGGGAAAGGACGTTTTCTTGTGTATTTTCATTGTGGATGCGCCAGCCGGGGGCAACCTCTATAACAATGTCACCGCAACGTTCGGGACTGAACCCATTGCGTATTTTTTGTAAATATTCGTTTTGGCTGTTAAGCAACTGAAGTGAGGTATAGACATTCCTGACGCCCGACATCATTGCCAGAAACTCTTGAGCTCTGCTTGTGGCATCGGTAATACTGATCTTCTTTGATTCTAACAGCTTATGATTTAAATAGATCTGATTGCTGTAGGTGGCTTCTACATAGATACCTTGTCCCCAAAATGCCCCAAAATAGATGTTTAACAGATTAGCTGTACGATCCATGTGGAAAGTGCCGGAAGGGATGCGGTACTTATCGTAGTCGGCTGTCTCCTCATCACTATAGCCCGTACTGGTTAGCACAAAGAGTATATTGTCGTGGCCTATACTTTTCTCGAAATGGGTTATTAGTCGTCCGATTTCATGATCCAGGCGCACGTAAGTGTCCTGTAACTCCATTTGACATTCGGTCACCGTGCGGTGGTTATAGTTGCCGGCATAGTAGGTGACGCTGAGTAGGTCTGTCACCTTGTCGTTACCCATGCCTGTGCTGGCCACACATTGCTGGGCCATATCCGTCATATCGGCATTCACCAGTGCGCTGGCTTTGTATTCCACGAAACGTGCATCGCCTTGAAACGTGTGCTTGAATGGTTTCTGTTCTCCCGTTTGCATGAAGTAACTGAAGTTTCCTGTCAGCAGAGAGAACGGCTCCCAGACTTGTTCCTGAGTCTTCATGGCAGGAGCTTGTATTCGGTTGTAGGCTTGCACCCATGAGGGCAGAGAGGGAAAATAGTAGTTTGTGGAGCACCAGTTGCCGTTTTGGTCATCAATCCAAAGTGCGCCATCGGCTGCGTGTCCTGCTGATAATATTGCTGCATCGCGGTAGGGGGCTATAGCATAAACTATGGCCTTACCTGCTGTAGCCACTTTCAGTTCATCGCCAATGGTCGATGTACTCAGTTTTGCAGGCGAACCGTTGTCGTGGGTTTGGAGTCCGGTATATTTCGGATCGTCAACGCATCCGACGGGCCGTAGGGTCTCACGGTTCATCCACTTCTGCCCCACAATATTATTATAATAAGGTGTAACTCCTGTCGTGATAGATGCGATAGCGGATGCACGGTCGATAGGTGTAAAAGGGTAGGAAACATGATCGTAGACCATGCCTTCGTTGAGCAGTCGCTTGAAGCCGTCTTCGGAATAGAGGGGCGCAAAAGCCTGTAGGTAGTCACTGCGTAATTGGTCGATGTTGATGCTGACAATCAGTCGCGGTGCTGCTGTGGGCTGCGTCGTGTTGGCCAGTAATTCGGCATGGAAGCCTAAAATGGCCAATAGAGTGAGGTATATTGATGGTTTATGTCTATTTGTCATTGATGTGCCTCCAGTATCTTAATAGCAAACATAATGCCACGATTTCCATACCTTCGGCATAGTCTTGCCAAAAACCACCGACATAGAACAGGCAGGTGCAAATCATGCTGATGGTGAACCAGCGTGTTTTACGATGCCGTATAACGGCAGGTATAAATAGCAGCGACACAGGGTTGAGTACCAGAATTTGTAGATTGATACTCGTTGTGGGATGTTGCGAGAAAATCATGACAAACAGAATGAGACCTGCCAGTCCGGTAAACAACATTAGTAAGGCATCGTAATAACGCAGGGTCGTCTGTTTGAAATGTTCGTAGATGAAAATGAGTAACGAGACTATTAGCAGAATAATGGCGCATTGGAACGGTGTCAGTGGAAAACTATTGTCTACCATCTGTACGCCGGGACGTACGATGATACGGCGTTCCTTGATGAGTGGCGAGGTAGTGCCGTTACGATCTACAAGGGCCTTCTCGAAGTCTCGCCGCAGATTGTCGGGGACGAACTCCTGTTCGCGTTGTGTGGTCTTTGCGTCGGCTTTAATGCCTAACAGGATGTCGTTGCCGAAAGCAGCCCAAGGGTGTCTGGTTGTGTGCTGGTGTATTATCTCTCTGAATGTTGGGGCGTAGTCGGGTTGTGACTGATATATGACTGAACCGTTGAGGCTGGCCTCAATAATGTTTCGCGGACGAGTCGAACAGTTGTCATAGAAGTAGTTGTAGCGGTAGACCTTGCTTTCTGGTAAGCAGTTCTTTCTTAATGCGTTCATTAAGTTCTGCTTTTCATCGTTAGTCAGGTTTAGTACGTGCTCTGTCACTTGACTGCCCCATTCTGCATAGTAGGGCCAGAACCACTGAGAGGGAATGCGTTGCAATTCATAGTCGGTCAGTCCGAAGACGAAACGTAATACAAAATGTGGAGCCTTAAAGTTGAATACACCATAATTATATATACTGTCGGCTCCGGTACTCAGATTGTGGTAGCGTATGGCTGTATGACCATACAGGCTATATATCTCGTCATGGGGAGCACAAGTAATCAGGCTGAACTCAATGCTGTCCATTTGAATAGGGACTTCTGCCTTTACTGAGGCTGCCCCCATATAAATAGCCATGATGGTGGCTAAAATAGTCCTAAAAATGTTTTTTAATTGTTTCACGATGCAAAATTACGCTATATTTTCCACTTTCAGTGCTTTTAGTTCAATTTTTTTTAATAATTTTGCACGCTGAAAGAAAATACGAAGTATGAACAAACGGTTTTTGTGTAATATTCTGGTGGCTATGTGCTGTGTGTCTGTATTTGCACAGAGCGGTACCAACTCGCCCTACAGCCAGTATGGACTTGGTGTGCTTTCTGACCAATCGCAAGGCTTTAGCCGGGGAATGAATGGCGTCGGACTCGCTTTGAGGAAGGGCAATATCGTCAACACGCTGAATCCTGCCTCCTATTCGGCAATCGACTCTTTGACGATGATTTTTGATGTCGGTCTTTCCGGTCAGTTGACCAATTTCAAGGAAGGTGGAGCCAGTATCAATGCCAGAAACGCTGATTTCGAATATGCTGTGGGCTGTTTCCGTTTGGTACGCAATGTCGGTGTGAGCTTTGGTGTTTTACCGCTTACTAATGTAGGGTACTCTTATAGTTCTTCCACCAAATTGGATCAGGATCGAGGCACTATCGCTGAGACCTATTCAGGCTCAGGTGGCTTGCATCAGGTGTTTGTAGGTGCCGGATGGCGTATTCTTAAACCTCTATCGTTGGGTTTCAATGCGCAGTATATCTGGGGTAATTACGATCGCTCTATCGTCAGTAGCACCGGTACAGACATCAATTCGCTAAAGAAGGTTTATTCTGCTTCGGCAAAAACATTTCATTTTGACTTCGGTGCACAGTGGCAACAGCCCATAAATAAGTATAATGAGGTGGTCGTGGGAGCAACCGTCGGCTTGGAACAGAAACTCGGTGCAGATCCTGAGTGTATGATTATCAATACCAATTCGTTGACAAATGTACCTGACACTACGTTATTTTCTATTAGCAATGGTCTTTCGTTACCAATGACTTATGGGGTAGGTGTGTCATGGAATCATAAGAATAGGTTGTTGGTTGATTTTGATGCAACAATGCAGCAGTGGGGTAATATTGACTATCCCAGTTATGAGGCGGGCTCTTATGTGTTGAAAAGCGGTCTGTTGAAAGATCGCTACAAGGTAAACCTTGGTGCTGATTATTTGCCCAATGGTATGAGCCGTAACTTCTTAGAGCGTGTCCATTATCGTCTGGGTGCTGGCTATGCCACATCATATTATAAGGTGAATGGACAGGACGGACCGAAGGAACTGAGCATCAGTGCTGGTTTCGGTATACCTCTGCAGAACGGATGGAATTTACGTGGCAATCTGCGTCCTGTACTCAATATCAGTGCACAGTGGGTTCATTCCTCTGCAACCAACTTCATTACCGAGAATACGTTCCGTATTAATATTGGCCTTACCTTTAACGAACGCTGGTTTGCTAAGTGGAAGGTGGACTAAAATAGCGGCTTTTCGGTACATTGGATTCTGGACTACATAAGAAACGATCTTACGGGACAGGCTTGTGGCTTGTCCTGATGTTGTTGCTTGTGTCTGTGGGATGTAGTCAGCCTCAAGAGCACATGGCTGCGGCTATTAACCCAGAGGATTCTGTTTCGATGATGACTTCCTATGGTGTGAATACGCTCATTTCCGACTCCGGCGTTATCAAGTATCGCATTGTTACGGAGAGATGGGAAGTGAACACTGTGCGTCAGCCCTCGCGATGGGAATTTATGAAGGGTGTGTTCTTCGAGCAGTTTGATGAACAGTTCCATGTACAGGCTTATATTCAAGCTGACACGGCGTGGTATTACGATCAGCAGCGATTGTGGAAATTGCGTGGACGAGTGAACGTCAGAAATATTAATGGTCTGATTTACACCAGCGAAGAACTTTATTGGGATGGTATTCGCCATGAGTTTTATTCCACAGTCTTTTCCCGTCTTGTCACGCCTGAACGAACGATTGAGGGAACTTATTTCCGAAGTGACGAGAGTATGACCCATTACATGGTCACGAACTCAGAAGGCTCGTTCCTTGCTTCTGATTTCGAAAAATCGGAATCGGCTCCTTCTGATACATTAACATCTAAATAAGACACAATGACTGGATTGATTATAGGTCTTATCATTAGCATGGTGTTCTCCGCCTTCTTTTCTGGTATGGAGATTGCTTTTGTGTCGAGTAATCGCCTATTGGTTGAGGTGGCTCGCGAGAAAAATGGACTGCCTCAACGGGCTATAGCTTTGTTCTACAGGCATCCCAGTAATTTTGTCTCGACGATGCTCGTTGGCAATAATATTGCTTTGGTCATCTATGGTATTTTCTTTGCAGAGATTTTTGATAATTACGTTTTTAATGGATTCATTGAAAACGATGTTACACGAGTAATGCTTGATACATTGCTGTCTACGTTGGTCGTCCTCTTTACGGGTGAGTTTTTGCCCAAGACCATCTTCAAAAGTAATGCCAACAATATGTTGACTTTCTTCGCTATACCGGCCTACGTTTGCTATGTGTTGCTCTATCCTATATCGCGATTGGCCACTCTTCTATCTAAAGGCTTGTTGCGTGTTCTCGGCGTGAAGATGAACAAGGTTGAGGAAGACAAGGAATTCACGAAGGTGGATCTTGATTATCTCGTGCAGACAAGTATCGACAATGCCCGCAGTGAAGATGAAATTGAGGAGGAAGTGCGTATATTCCAGAACGCCCTTGAGTTTTCTGAGACAAAAGTGCGCGATTGTATGGTGCCTCGTACAGAGATTGATGCTGTTGAGGATACCTGTGATATTGCTCAACTCAAGCAGAAATTCATTGAAAGCGGCCACTCAAAGATTGTGGTTTATCACGAAGATATCGATCATATTGTGGGTTATATCCATTCTTCGGAGATGTTCCGTAATCCTGATGACTGGACGAAAAATCTGCGTACGATGATATTCGTGCCTGAAACGATGGCTGCCAGCAAGATGATGCAGACACTATTGGGCCAGAAAAAGTCGCTGGGGGTTGTTGTCGATGAATTTGGTGGAACGAGCGGACTTATCTCGCTGGAGGATATTGTGGAAGAGATTTTTGGCGATATTGAAGACGAACACGATTCCACTAACTATGTGGCTAAACAACTTGATAGCGGTGAATACCTGCTCTCGGCTCGGTTGGAGATTGAGAAAGTCAATGAGATGTTTGGGCTTGACCTGCCTGAGAGCGACGAATATATGACTGTGGGCGGGTTGATCCTTCACGAATACCAGAGTTTCCCCAAACTCAATGAGGTAGTCACTGTCGGTTGTTTCTCATTCAAAATCATCAAGAATACTGCTACAAAAATTGAATTGGTAAGGCTAAAACTCGGTGAAAATACCAATTTTTCATAAAAAAGTGTGGATAATTCAAGAAAACTTAGTAACTTTGTCGACTGAATTTGAAAAAACAAAAAAATAAATAATAAAAAACAACAAAAAGAAATGGCAGCAATTGGAAAAATCAGAAGCTGGGGGCCCGTCCTCATTACCATCCTGGCGATCGCCCTGCTCGGCTTCATTGCAGAAACTGCTTTCGAGACCCTTGGTAAGAAAAAGCAAATGGATGGACTCACAGCTGGTGTCGTCGACGGGGAAAAGGTTGACATTCACGAGTTCAATCAGCTTGTTGAAGAGTATCAGCAACTCTTAAAATTGCAGGGACAGGCCGATCTCAATGAGGATGGACTGAACAACCTGCGCGACTACATCTGGAACAACTACGTGCGCAACAAGGCCATAGAGAAAGAGGCCGCAGAGTTGGGCTTGATGGTTACTGATGAGGAATTCAAGAATGTATTGACAGAAGGTACTAATCCTTCATTGCGTCAGATTCCCCTGATCCGTGAATTTGTGAATCCCCAGACAGGCCTTTTCGACTATACACAGGTGAATACCGCTCGTGAATATCTGAAGCAAGCCAGTCAGCAGGCTGCCTCGCTTGAGGAGCGTCAGCAGGCTCTTGAGCAGTCAGAACTGATTGAGCGTTGCTGGCCTGTGGCAGAAAAGATGCTCCGTCAGCAGTTGCTTATGGACAAATATCAGGCACTTCTGATGGGTTGTGTCTCTTCAAATCCTGTCTCTGCTCAGGCCGCTTTCAATAATGTGAACGAAGAAAGTAAGGTCTTGCTGGCAGCTTTGCCCTACGCATCGGTCAATGATAATGATATTGAGGTAAGCGATGCTGATATCAAGGCTAAATATGATGAGATGAAGAATGTCTACAAAACCTATGAGGAGACACGCGACGTGAAGTATGTAGCATTTCAGGTGTTGCCTTCACAGGAAGATCGCGACAAGCTGATGGAGACCATGCGTGAGGCTTACGTTGCTTTTAGCAAGGATAGCGTGCCTGCTTCCGACGTAGTTCGTGCAGCCCAGTCACAGGTGCCATTCTTCGGACTTCCTGTCACTCGTGCCGCTATGTCATACGACATCGCTGCCCGTGTTGACTCAATGTCTGTAGGACAGGTTGTTGGTCCTTTTGAGAACACCGGTGATAATACTTTCAATGTGGTGAAGTTAATCAATAAGGTACAGGCTCCCGACTCTGTTGAGTTCCGTGCCATTGCATTGATGGGCATTGATCCTGCTATTGCAGAAAAAACTGCTGACAGCATCTGTCAGGCTCTTAAGGCTGGTGCCGTGTTCGATACGATTGCCAAGAAGTATGGTCAGACGGGTGACAAGGCTTGGCGCACGTCAGCCAACTACCAGAGCTTCCAGAATATTGATATGGACAACCGTTTGTTCTACAATACGCTCTTTACCTTGCCTCAAGGTGAGATTAAGAACCTGAAACTTTCTCAGGGTAATATGGTCGTTCAGGTTACCGACCGTAAGGCAATTGTTCCCAAGTATGATGTGGCTGTTGTCAAACGTACCATCAACTTCTCAAGTGATACCCATACTAAGGCTTACAACCAGTTTAGCCAGTTTGTCAGCGAGAGTCAGGATATAGATGGTTTGGTGGCTAAGGCCGCTGAATACGGCTACATCGTACGTGATCGTCAATTGACTACTGCCGACCACAATATTGCTGGTTTGCATCGTAGTAACGAGGCTGTCCGCTGGATCTTCAGCAAGGCAGATGAGGGTGAACTCTCAGAAGTAATGCGTTGCGGCAACGATGACTATCTGCTTGTTGTAGGTCTGGAAAAGATCAATCCTGAAGGCTATGCCGACGCTAACAGCAAGCGTGAAGAGCTTAAACAGTTGGTTATGCGCGATAAGAAGTTTGCTCAGTTGGCCGAGAAATTCAATGGTGTGAATAGCATTGATGCCGCTCGTAGTGTTGGTGCTCAGGTTGATACCGTTGATCTGATTACTTTCGCAGTTCCTGCTTCTATCCGTAGCCTTGGCACTACAGAGCCTGCTCTGAGTGGTGCAGTTGCAGCTGTTGATAAGGGCCAGTTCAGTAAGGTTCCTGTCAAGGGTCAGCAGGCTGCTTATCTGTTCCAAGTCCTTGACCGTCATGGTCGCGAAAATGTGCAGTATGATGCTAAGAGTCAAGAGGACATGCTTCGCCAGCAAGCCATTCGTCAGGTCATGAGCATTGCTACTCAGGATTTGATTCGTAGCATTAAGGTCGAAGATTTCCGCTATAACTTCTTTTAAGTCTCTCTGTAGATAGAAATATAAAGATTGTGGGTTGGCCAAACGGTCAATCCACAATCTTTGTATAATGCTTTTGGCAATTATAGGTACACCCGATAAACCCAAATCAGTCATTAGAAATTTTCTCCATCAAAATTTAATTTTCTTTCATAAGTTATTGGGTGCTTTGGCAGAAACAGGATGGGGTAACTTTTTTATATTTTGAATTTCTTATTTTGATCTGGAGGCATAAGTCTCAAAAGATGCCTTTTTACCGACCAAAAGATAATCAAATGGGGGGTGTATAAAAATTGATTATCAAATGGTCGGCATTTGATAATCAAATGACTTGAAAAAGATAATCAAATGGCGAGCAAAAGATTATCAAACGGAAGTGAAAAGATAATCAAATGCCGAGCAAAAGATTATCAAATCGCGACCAAAAGATAATCGAAAAAAATCGGTGGATGATGGGAGGTTTAGAAGGGAAAAAAAAATAATAGTAAGTTTTTTATTTCGATTGGCTTATAATTCGGGATTTTTATATAAATTTGCATTTTGAATTGGGACATGGTATATGTTGATGATCATATAGAGCAACTGGATTTGGCTGCTGGATTGCAGATGATAAGCAGTCAGCGTCGCGAACAGGCTCTGCAATTCAAGCACGAACAAGGGCAACGGCAGTGTGTGGCTGCCTATCTGTTGCTGAAGCGTGCTCTGCAAGTGGAGGAGAATATTGATATTAATCCGCAGTTTGAGTACGGAGAGCATGGGAAACCTCGTATCGTGGGATATCCTGACTTGCATTTCAGCCTGAGTCATTGCAAGGAAGCGGTAGCATGTGTGCTGAGCCATAAACCCGTAGGCATCGATGTGGAGAGTGTGGGACGCTATCGGGAAAGTGTGGCTCGCTATGCGATGAGTGATGAGGAAATGCAGCGCATACAATGTTCTGATAGGTCTGAAGTCGAGTTTACACGTCTGTGGACTATGAAGGAGAGCCTGCTGAAATTGACGGGAGAAGGCATTAATGACCAGATGAAACAAGTGCTCATAGGTGTGCCGGCATCGGCATTTACCATTGTTGAGCGATTAGATAAAAACTATATTTACACAGTTTGTGAGTTATGAGAATGAACACTGGATATAACCGCGAGGGTGATTATGATCACTACACCGTGAATGAGCCTCAGCCGCTGTTGGAATGGCTGCTGGCCAATGTGAAAGAGAGTCGCACCAAGGTCAAGGCAACGCTGCAAGGACGAGGAATTAAGGTGAACGGCAAAACGGTCAGTCAGTTTGATTTTCCTTTGGAACGAGGCATGAAGGTGGCAGTGTCGAAGACAAAGCGTAACCAGCAAAGTTTCAAGAGCCGATATGTGAAGATTGTCTATGAAGACAAATGGCTCATTGTAGTTGAAAAGAATATCGGCATCCTTTCGATGGCTGCCGGACATTCGTCACTTAATGTGAAAAGTGTGTTAGACGATTATTTCAAGAAGAGCCGCCAGAAATGTACGGCACACGTGGTGCATCGTTTGGACCGTGATACCAGTGGGCTGATGGTCTATGCCAAGGATATAGAAACCGAACAGGTGTTGGAGCACAATTGGCACCAGATTGTTTATGATCGACGCTATGTGGCAGTGCTCAGCGGTGAGATGGAGCAGGATGAGGGTACTGTCCAAAACTGGCTAAAAGATAATAAGGCCTATGTCACTTTTTCATCACCTGTGGATAATGGCGGTAAACTGGCTATCACTCATTTTCATGTAATGGATCGTACTACAGAACATTCGTTAGTGGAGTTTAAGTTGGAGACAGGACGGAAGAATCAGATTCGTGTACATGCGGCTGATATGGGACATCCCGTGTGTGGCGATTCGAAGTATGGCAATGGCGATGACCCGTTGCATCGTTTGTGTCTACATGCTTGGCTATTGTGTTTTACCCATCCAGTGACAGGTGAGCCGATGGAATTTGAGACACCAGTACCCACGGCCTTTAAACAAGTTTTTAAGCGGTAGCGTAAGAATGAATAACTGGCTGTACTATGCGGTTGCTATTGTGGTTGTCGTCTTGGCTGCCTATATAGTTAGGAAGGTGGCAAGTTGCCTGATGAAGACAATTGTTTTTATTGTGGTACTTATAGCTATGTGTGCCGGTTACTGGCTGTTGTGCTCAGCGTCGTAGAATTTATCAAATTGCTCGCGCAGCAACTTTGGGGTGGCAATGATGTTGCGAAGTACATTCAGTTTTTCCTCGTTGGGTGATCCGGGTATCCATAGTCGTATGTATCCGTGTTGTGAATACTTCGCGTCCATGTGTTCACAGAAGCGTAGCCATTGATGTTCGCGATCCAGTTCAGGATAGTTGGCCAGCCCGTACTGAACCGTTCGTTGGAACACCACGTCAGGCACAATGTCGCGGTCGGCCTCGGCCACGATTCTTCCATAGAGACTGCGTGGTGCATGTGCGGCTGAGGCGCGATGATCTTCTATGGCTTCTTTCATAATCTTTATTTGTTCAGTTGTGAACCACCGTTTAAGCCTTGCATCGCTTGATAGAATCTTTCCGCCTGTGATATGGTGGACTGCCCGTGGGCCTGACATTCCGATATCGTGGTAGGCTGCAATGGTGTAGACCATGTTGATATCAGCCCCTGTACGCTGAGCCAATTCTAAAGAGCGGCGAATGACGCGCGTCACATGTTCCAGATTATGAGCCTTGTCGAAATTGGCGTATTGCGGTAGAATCTGAGTCTCTATAAACTCTACTAAATCGAGGCTTGCGGTGTTCTTGAGCATAACTTTTTGGGGCTTTGGTTTGCAAATATACAAGAAATTATTTATTTTTGCAAGCGTTTTTATGAAAAAATGACAAATGGAAGTAAAGAAAGACTCTTTGAAGGCATGGTTGTTGGCTGCTCGACCAAAGACGCTGACGGGAGCTGCTGTACCGGTAATGATAGGATTAGCATTGGCTTGGCAGGATGCCAAACTCTACGAAGGTGATCCCTTCAATTGGGTGGCGGCTGCGCTCTGCCTGCTTTTTGCCTTTATCATGCAGATTGATGCTAATTTCATCAATGATTTTGTAGATTATGCCAAAGGCACAGATGACCGCGAGACGCGTCTGGGGCCGGAAAGAGCCTGTACTCAGGGGTGGGTGAGCATCGAACGTATGAAGCATATTATTGCGGCAACCACCTGTTTGGCTTGCCTTGTCGGTCTGCCGTTGGTGTCGTATGGAGGTCTGGAGATGGTGCTCGTTGGTCTGGTTTGTGTGATTTTCTGTTTTCTTTATACCACCCACCTGTCGTATTTGGGATTGGGTGATGTGTTGGTACTGGTCTTCTTTGGTCTTGTGCCTGTATCCATTACATATTATGTACAATTGCACACCTTTACCTGTGAGGTCATCGTTGCATCGTTGGCCACAGGTCTTGTCATCGATGCCCTGCTTTTGGTCAATAATTTCCGTGATCGCGATACCGATAGGGTAGCGGGTAAGAACACCATCGTGGTACGTATCGGTGCAAAAGCTACGTTGGGCTGTTATCTGGGGGTAGGCATTGCATCCTGTGTGCTGGGCGGTATCTTCGCTCTGAATGGTCGCTGGTGGGCTTTCGGCTTGCCTTTTGCTTATCTGTTGTTGCACGTGCTTACTTTTTTAAAGATGAAACGCATTTGGAGTGGCCGTGAACTGAACAGGTGTTTAAGCGAAACAGCCCGTAACATCTTCATGTACGGGCTGCTTGTCAGTATTGGAATTTTGTTGGGTTAATAGCTGCGGGCAATGATGACGCGAGCCTTCGATGGCTTGCCGCTTACCATGTCAATACCAGGCGTTTGCTCTACACCGAAAGGCACACAGCGGATAGTGGCTTGTGTCTCTTCCTTGATCTTTGCCTCGGTCTCAGCAGTGCCATCCCAGTGGCAAAGGAAGAAACCGCCGTCTTTTACACGTTCTTTGAACTCTTCGTAGTTGTCGCACTCATAGATATGTGCGTCACGATAGGCCTTGGCTTTCTCGAAGACATTCTTCTGAATTTCGTTGAGGAGATTTTCTACATGCTCTACGATGCCTTCCAGCGGAAGGGTCTCCTTTTCTAATGTGTCGCGACGCATCACCTCAATGGTACCGTTCTCCAGATCGCGAGCACCCAGCACGAGACGCACGGGAACACCTTTCAGTTCGTAATCGGCGAACTTGAAGCCAGGACGCTTGTTGTCTGAATCATCGAATTTCACTGAAATGCCTTTCTGTCGTAATTGCTCAATAATGGGAGCCACTTCCTTGTTCACCAGTTCCATTTGTTCAGGCTTGGTGGCAATGGGGATGATGACCACCTGAATGGGAGCCACACGTGGAGGTAATACCAATCCATTATCATCGCTGTGGGTCATGATGAGGGCACCTATCAGACGCGTCGACACACCCCACGAGGCGGCCCACACGTATTCTGGCTTGTTCTCCTTATTAAGATATGTCACGTCGAAAGCCTTGGCAAAGTTCTGACCTAAGAAGTGTGAAGTTCCGCTCTGCAGAGCTTTGCCATCCTGCATCATGGCCTCAATGGTATAGGTGTCCAAAGCACCGGCAAAACGCTCAGTTTCGCTTTTTACACCTTGAACTACAGGGATTGAAAGCCACTCTTCGGCAAACTTGGCATAGATCTTAACCATCTTCTGTGCGTCTTGTTCTGCCTCCTCACGGGTTGCGTGAGCCGTGTGACCCTCTTGCCACAGGAACTCACTGGTGCGCAGGAACGGACGAGTACGCATTTCCCAGCGCATCACGTTGCACCACTGGTTACACTTCAGTGGCAGATCGCGCCATGAGTGAATCCAATTCTTATAGGTATTCCAAATGATGGTTTCTGACGTAGGACGAATGATCAACTCTTCTTCCAACTTGGCAGCAGGGTCAACCTCTACACCGCTATGGTCGGCTTTGGCGCGCAGGCGATAGTGAGTTACCACGGCTGCTTCTTTGGCGAATCCTTCCACGTGCTCGGCCTCACGGCTGAGGAACGACTTAGGTATTAACAGTGGGAAATATGCGTTTTGAACCCCCACCTCCTTGAACATTCGGTCCAATTCATGCTGCATCTTCTCCCAGATGGCATAGCCATAGGGCTTGATGACCATGCATCCGCGTACAGCCGACTGTTCTGCCAGATCGGCCTTTACCACCAGATCGTTGTACCATTGGCTGTAGTTGTCGGCACGTTTTGTTAAATCTTTTAATTCTTTTGCCATGATTTACACAATAAATTTAAAATTTTGGTGCAAAGGTACAAAATAATTAAGAATTGAAGATTGAGAATTGGGATTTTTTTCTACCTTTGCATTCGAAAAGGAATAGGTTTAACATTTAATTAATAAAAATCGTTTATGAATAAAATGAGAGTAGTAATCCTGACGCTTTGTGCAGGATTGATCATGGTCGGTTGTAATAATCTGGGTAAGGGAACTGCTATTGGCGCTGCCGGTGGTGCAGTCGTAGGTGCTATCATCGGTAAAGTTGCCGGTAATACTGCCGTTGGTGCTGCTATCGGTACGGCTGTCGGCGCAGGTACCGGTGCCCTTATCGGCAAGCACATGGATAAAGTGAAGGCTGAGGCTGAGGCTGTTAAAAACGCTCAGGTGGAGACGGTGACCGACGCTAATGGTCTGCAGGCAGTGAAGGTAACCTTCGATTCTGGTATTCTCTTCCCTACAAGTGGTTCTACCTTGAGCGCAACCGCCAAGACTTCGCTGACAGAATTTGCTAACGTGCTGAAGCAGAATACTGATTGCGATGTGGCCATTCAGGGTTATACTGACAACACCGGTTGGAAAAATTCTACTGCTGAACAGAGCGTTCAGAAGAACTTGAACCTTTCGCAGCAGCGTGCACAAGCTGTAACCAACTATCTGACTTCCCTTGGTGTGAGCAGCAATCAGATTCGCAGTACTGAAGGTTTGGGCGAGGCCAATCCTGTGGCAGACAACTCTACTGCAGCCGGCAAGGCTCAGAACCGTCGTGTGGAGGTTTATATGTATGCTTCTCAGGCCATGATTCAGGCTGCTGAGCAGGGCACGCTCCATTAATCTTCAGATGAAGAAACTGTTACGACGTATTCGACAGATCGTCCAATGGACGGCAGCATTATTCTTCGGCACTACCATTCTTGCAGTGGTAGTGCTGAAGTTTTTACCTGTCTACTATACGCCACTGATGTTTATCCGGTTGTTTCAGTTGGACGAACCTAAGCTCAGTCACACTTGGGTGCCCCTAAGTGAGATGTCGCCTAAGATGCCCATTGCGGTAATGGCCAGCGAGGATGCTCGCTTTGCAGCGCATCATGGGTTCGATTTCAAGGCCATCAAGGCTGCGGCAGAGCGTAATGCACGCCATCCGGAAAAGAATAAGTTGGGTGCATCGACTATTTCACAGCAGACGGCTAAAAACGTATTTCTGTGGCCGGGTCGCTCATGGTTGCGCAAGGGCTTGGAGGCCTATTTCACTGTGCTCATAGAATTGCTCTGGTCGAAAGAACGCATTATAGAAGTCTACCTTAATAGTATTGAGATGGGACCGGGTATTTATGGTGTAGAGGCTGTTGCCAACGAACACTTTGGTTGCAGTGCCGGTCAACTCAGTGCTGAGCAGTGTGCGCTGATTGCCGCTACGCTTCCCAATCCTCAGCGGTTCAGTAGCAAAGTTCCGAGCCAGTATGTAAAAAAACGTCAGAAATGGATTCTGACAAATATGAGGTACGTAAAACCATTAGGCGAGTAAAAAACTCGCCTATATTGTTGGCTGTATCAGAAATGTTTTGTATCTTTGCCCTCAGAAAGGACAATTATTAATAACTTAAAATACATGATTATGGAAAATAACGCTCAACTTATTGCCGAGTGCACCGCACGGGCAAAAGAATGGCTCTCTCCTGCCTTTGACGAGGAAACACGCAGGGCTGTTCAGGAAATATTGGATGCAGAAGACAAGTCTGCCCTCATTGATGCTTTCTATCAGAATCTGGAATTTGGTACAGGCGGTCTGCGCGGCATTATGGGTGTCGGTACTAACCGCATGAACAAGTATATTGTAGGTATGGCTACACAGGGTTTTGCCAATTATATCCTGAAGGCTTTCCCCGGCAAGCAGTGCTCCGTAGTGGTCGGTCACGACTGTCGCAACAATGGTCGTATGTTTGCAGAGACCGTAGCTGATATCTTTTCAGCCAACGGTATCAAGGTCTATCTCTTTGAGAGTCTTCGTCCAACCCCCGAGATTTCATTTGCCATCCGTCAGTTAGGCTGTCAGGCAGGTGTCAACGTCACTGCTTCTCACAATCCTCGCGAGTATAACGGCTATAAGGCTTATTGGGATGATGGTGCTCAGGTGTTGGCTCCTCACGACAAGGGTATCATTGACGAGGTGAACAAAGTGAAGATTCAAGACGTGAAGTTTGAGGGTAATAAGGAACTGATTATTCCCATTGGCGGTGAGATGGATTGGGACTACATCCAGGCTGTCAAGGAGGCTATGGTTGATCAGGATGTTATCCTGCGCCAGAAAGATCTCAATATCGTCTATTCGCCCATGCACGGCACGGGTCGTGTTATCATCCCGATGGCTCTGCGCTCTTGGGGTTTCCAGAATATTCATGTGGTGCCTGAGCAGATGGTCATTGACGGCAACTTCCCAACCGTTGTCAGTCCGAATCCCGAGAATGCCGAGGCTATGACTTTGGGGATAAAATTGGGAACAAGACTGAATGCTGATCTTGTGATTGCTTCTGATCCCGATGCCGACCGTTTGGCTATTGTCTGCCGCAATTCAAAGGGTGAGTGGGAGATCTTGAATGGTAATCAGACCTGCATGATGTTCTCATGGTACATCATTGCCAACAAGAAAAAACTTGCCCAGTTGAAAGGTAACGAGTTCCTTGTGAAGACTATTGTGACCACTGAGGTTATTGCAGAGATTGCCAAGAAGAATCAGGTGGAATACATGGACTGTTACACAGGCTTCAAATGGATTGCCAATGAGATTCGCATCAACGAAGGTAAGAAGAAGTATATCGGTGGCGGTGAAGAGTCGTTCGGTTTCCTGCCTTATGATAAAGTAAGGGATAAGGACGCTCCCGCATCCATCTGTCTTATCTGTGAAATTGCTGCATGGGCTCGTGATAACGGCAAGACCCTCTACGACCTGTTGATGGATATCTATGCCGAGTATGGCTTCTCGAAGGAAACCACTATAAATGTGGTGCGTCCGGGTAAGAGCGGTGCCGATGAGATCAAGCAGATGATGACCGATTTCCGCAATAATCCTCCTCAGCAGTTAGGCGGCTCAAAGGTTGTCTTGTGGAAGGACTATAAGGTTTTAGAGGCTAAGAAGGCCGATGGAACGGTGGAGAAACTGAATATGCCCGACACGTCAAACGTGCTGCAATGGTTCTGCGAAGATGGAACTAAGATTAGTGTTCGTCCTTCAGGTACCGAGCCGAAGATAAAGTTCTATACCGAAGTAAAAGATTCCTCGTTTAAGTGTGCCGGTTGCTACGAGCGTTGCACCAAGGCTGCTGAGCAAAAGATTGAGCAGATTAAGAAGGACCTCGGTCTGTAATAGTCTGTAGGATATAGGTGAGAGGTCGTGTTGAATCAACACGGCCTCTTGTTTTATTGCTTGCAAACGTCTTGCAGAACCAGTCCCGCAAGCATGAAGCCGAAAATGGCTGTGATATGTGCCAATGTGCCGTTGACCTGTTTAGCCGAGTTCAATAGGGTGGGGGCATCACGTTCGTCCTGCGTCTTTGTAGATGCGTGGTGCTCGGTATCGTCAGCGATATAATGACCTTTGTTCTGCAACAACTCGTCAGAATACACACACATGAATTTGCGCTTGGGAAATTGTTTTTGCGATTTGAATTTCTTGCGCAGCGCACGAGCCAGTGGATCGCCCTGCACTTTCCAAAACTCTGTGACGCGGATGCGTGTCGGATCCATCTTCAAGGCTGCTCCCATTGATGAGAAGAACTTGGCTTTTGTGTCACAGGCCATCTTGATGAGCAGTGCCTTGTCTTTTAGCGAATCAATAGCATCGATGATGTAATCATAGTCTTCGATGTGGAAACTCTCTGCCGTTTCCTCGGTGAAAACCTTCTGAAGTGCAGTGATCTCGGCCTGCGGGTTTATTGTCAGCAGACGTTCACGAAGCACCTCAACCTTTGCTTGTCCGATAGTTTGCGTCGTGGCCATCAACTGGCGGTTGATGTTCGTGGTGCATACACAGTCTGAATCAACGATGGTCAGACGCTGAATGCCAGAGCGAATCAGGCTTTCAGCACACCATGATCCTACGCCGCCTACACCAAAGATAATCACCCGCTTCAGGGTGATCGTCTCCATCATTTCGCTGCCAAGCAGCAGTTCGGTTCTTTTGAATATTGAATGAGTTGACATTTGTATCTTGTATGAAAAGAGCCCCAGATTTCTCTGAGGCTCTTTCTTGTAGTCGATAGGGGAATCGAACCCCTATGCCAAGATTGAGAATCTTGTATCCTAA
>CAMWKM010000060.1 GCA_947174835.1 uncultured Prevotella sp. | reverse complement strand
TAGAGCATCTGCCTTACAAGCAGAGGGTCGGCGGTTCGAATCCGTCAACGCCCACGAAGAGACTGCAAGATTTTGCAGTCTCTTGCTTTATAGCAAAAAAACACTAAAAAGCAAAATTTCTTTATTTTACGTTCTTCATTCTTAATTATAATTAGTAATTTTGCACTCCATAAGCAAACGAGTATTATCTATAATAGTAAAAATGGAACTAAATGTGTTGACGGCCATCTCGCCTATTGATGGTCGCTATCGTGGCAAGACAGAGTTGCTGGGCGAATATTTCTCGGAATATGCATTGGTGAGATACCGTGTCCGTGTGGAAATCGAATATTTCATTACGCTTTGTGAGTTACCCTTGCCTCAACTTCAGGATTTCAATCACGCATTGTTTGAGCCTCTGCGCGATATCTATCGCACCTTTACCGTTGCAGATGCACAGCGGGTAAAGGATATTGAGAGCGTGACCAACCATGACGTGAAGGCTGTAGAGTATTTCATTAAGGAAAAACTTGACCAGCTGGGTGGGTTTGATAGCTACAAGGAGTTTATTCATTTCGGACTGACCTCGCAGGATATCAACAATACAAGTGTACCTTTGTCTATAAAGGAAGCATTGCATAATGTCTATCTGCCTCTGTTGGAAGAACTGATAGAACAGTTGAACGACTATGCTGAAGCGTGGAAAAGTGTGGCTATGCTGGCCAAGACACATGGACAGCCTGCCTCTCCGACCCGCTTAGGCAAGGAGATTATGGTCTACGTATATCGTTTGGAGGAGCAAGTGAGAGCATTGAAAGACACGCCTATTACGGCTAAGTTCGGTGGTGCTACCGGCAACTTTAACGCCCATCACGTGGCATATCCTCAGTACGATTGGCGTGAGTTCGGCAATCAGTTTGTGAGTGAGAAACTCGGTTTGGAGCGTGAGCAGTACACCACTCAGATTTCAAACTATGACTGGTTGGCAGGTCTTTTTGACGTAATGAAGCGCATCAACAATATCATCATTGACTTGGATCGCGACTTCTGGATGTATATATCCATGGATTATTTCAAGCAGAAGATCAAGGCCGGCGAGGTAGGCTCCAGTGCCATGCCACATAAGGTAAATCCCATAGACTATGAGAACAGTGAGGGTAATCTGGGCATTGCCAATGCAGTCTTGCAGTTCCTTGCACAGAAACTGCCCATCAGTCGTCTGCAGCGCGACCTGACTGATTCGACGGTATTGCGCAATGTCGGTGTGCCTATGGGGCATTCGCTTATTGCTTTCCAGAGCACGCTCAAGGGATTGCGCAAGCTGATTCTCAATGAGGAAAAGCTGCATGAAGATTTGGAGAATACTTGGGCTGTAGTGGCAGAGGCCATTCAGACCATCCTTCGCCGTGAGGCTTACCCCAATCCTTATGAGACTCTGAAACAGCTGACGCGCACCAACCAGAAGATGACCGAGGAGACGATTCATGATTTCATTCAGACACTTCAGGTCAGCGATGAGGTTAAGAAAGAGTTAATGGACATTACACCTTGGAATTATACAGGCATATAATCATTTAATATATTTATAGAAAGAACGCCGTGAGGCCAATATTAACCTTGTTTAATGAGTAATTAGATTATGGATTTTGAAAACGAGAAGAAACAAGACGAACAACAATCGGTAGAGAAAGACGGTAGCCGTGATGGCTATCAGCGTGAGTTCCGTCCCGTAGGACGTTCACCGCGTCCCCGCATTCACACAGGACAGCGCCCCGCAACAAGTTATGAACGTCCTAATTTCAGTAAGCGCAATTTTGATGATGATGGTGGTTTCCGTCCTGAAGGATTTGGAGCAGGACTTCAGAGTCAGGCTCCTCAGCGTAGCTATCGTCCGCGTACTAACAACTATAATAATGGTGGCTATGGTCAGCCGCGTGGTGGCTATCGTCCCCGTTACAATCAGGAAGGCGACGAGCAAGGGTACCAGTTCCGTCAGCAGGGCGGTTATCAGCCCCGTCAACAAGATGGCTATCAGCCTCGTGGCGGCTACGGACAGCAGGGCGGTTACCAGCCCCGTCAACAGGGTAGCTATCAATCGCGTGGCGGCTACGGCCAGCAGGGTGGCTACCAGCCCCGTCAGCAAGGCGGTTATCAGTCGCGTGGCGGCTATGGTCAACAGCGTCAGCAGGGGGGCTATCAGCCTCGTGGTGGCTATGGTCAGCGTCCCCAAGGCGGTTTCCGTCCGCGCACGGCCGACTATGATCCTAATGCTAAGTATAGCATGAAGAAGCGTATTGAGTATAAAGAGCAGAACTTTGACCCCAACGAGCCCATCCGTCTGAACAAGTTTTTGGCCAATGCCGGTGTGTGCAGCCGTCGTGAAGCTGACGATTTTATTCAGGCAGGTGTCGTGACTGTGAACGGAGAAGTGGTGACCGAGTTGGGCACAAAGGTACTTCGCACGGATGTAGTGAAGTTCCACGAAGAGCCCGTCAGTTTGGAGAAGAAGGTCTATGTGTTGCTCAATAAGCCGAAAGACTATGTGACGACGAGCGACGATCCCCAGCAGCGCAAGACTGTGATGGACTTGGTGAAAGATGCTTGCCCGGAGCGAATCTATCCCGTAGGTCGTCTTGATCGCAATACTACAGGTGTGCTTCTGTTGACCAACGATGGTGATTTGGCATCGAAGCTGACCCATCCGAAGTTTCTGAAGAAGAAGATCTACCATGTATATCTTGACCATAACGTGACCGCACGCGACCTGCAGCAGATTGCCGAGGGCGTGACGCTTGATGATGGTGAGATCAAGGCAGACGAGGTGCAGTATGCCGACCCTGTGGACAAGAAGCAAGTAGGCATTGAAATCCACTCCGGCAAGAACCGCATCGTGCGTCGCATCTTCGAGAGTTTGGGCTATAAAGTCCTCAAGTTAGACCGTGTGCAGTTTGCAGGACTTACCAAGAAGAACCTTCGTCGCGGTGATTGGCGCTATTTGACGGAGGAAGAGGTAGGCCGTTTGCGCATGGGTGCCTACGAGTAAAAAGGTAAAAAAGTAGAAAGGTGAAAAAGTAAATGAAACGGATAAAGATAATTGATGTACTGAAAAGTACGGAGTATGGCAAGGATGTCTGCGTGAAAGGCTGGGTGCGTACGCACCGTTCTTCTAAGGCAGTCGACTTTATTGCGTTGAACGATGGATCGACCATCAACAATGTGCAGGTCGTCGTTGACCCCTCTAAGGTGGATGAAGAACTGCTCAAGCAGGTGACGACGGGCGCTTGTATTGGCGTGATTGGTGAACTGGTGGAGAGTCAGGGTGCCGGTCAGACTTCGGAAATCCAGTGTAAGGAAATCGAAGTCTATGGTCTCTGTGGCAATGACTATCCGATGCAGAAGAAAGGCCAGTCGTTTGAGGTGATGCGCAAGAACGCCCACATGCGTCTGCGTACCAATACCTTCGGTGCCGTGATGCGCATCCGCCACAATATGGCGATGGCCATTCATACCTATTTCCATGAGCATGGTTTCTTCTATTTCCACACACCGCTGATCACGGCTTCAGACTGCGAAGGTGCCGGTAATATGTTCCAGGTGACCACCAAGAACCTCTATGACCTGAAGAAAGACGAGAGCGGCAAGATCATCTACGATGACGACTTCTTTGGCGAGCAGACCTCATTGACCGTGTCCGGCCAGTTGGAGGGTGAGCTTGGCGCTACGGCTCTTGGTGCTATCTACACTTTTGGCCCGACGTTCCGTGCCGAGAACTCTAATACACCGCGCCATCTGGCAGAGTTCTGGATGGTAGAACCCGAGGTCGCTTTCCTCGATCAGGAAGAGTTGATGGACCTTGAAGAGGACTTCATCAAATATTGCGTGCAGTGGGCACTCAATAACTGCAAGGATGATTTGGAGTTCCTCAACAAGATGATTGACAAGACGCTGATCCAGCGTCTTGAGGGTGTACTGAAGGAAACCTTTGTGCGTTTGCCTTATACCGAGGGTATCAACATCCTGCAGGAGGCCATCAAGAACGGCAAGAAGTTTGAGTTCCCCTGCAACTGGGGCGATGACTTGGCCTCTGAGCATGAGCGCTACCTCGTAGAGGAGCACTTCAAGAAGCCGGTAATTATGACCGACTACCCGCGGGCTTTCAAGTCGTTCTATATGAAACAGAACGAGCCTGTTCAGACGAGTGAGCCGTCGGGCGCGTCCGTCGGTTACAAGGGGGCTGTTGCTCCCGGGCCTACGATGCAGGGTACCGACGTCCTGTTCCCTCAGATTGGTGAGATCATCGGTGGCTCCGTCCGTGAGGAAAGCTACGACAAACTGATGGGTGAGGTAGAGCGTCGCCACATGGATACGACCCATCTGTGGTGGTATTTAGATACTCGTCGCTGGGGATCCTGTCCTCATGCAGGCTTCGGTTTGGGTTTTGAGCGCCTCATCTTGTTCGTAACAGGTATGCAGAACATCCGTGATGTCATCCCGTTCCCCCGTACTCCGAAGTCGGCAGAGTTCTAAACGCGATTGACAGACAACTTCAAGATATGCTTCAGACTTCCCAAAGGAAAATCTGAAGCATATCTTTTTGCATAAGCATCTATAGCCGCCCACTTGTTCGTGTTTGTAGTAAAAAGGCCAACAAAGGGGTGAATGGAGGCTTCAAACGGGTCGTTTGCAGGCTTCAAACGAGTGGTTTGGAGGCTTCAAACACCGCTCCCTTCTTTTGTGTCTTGTGAGTACGTTGTTGCAAGCCTATTATTTCCGCCCTGTAAACCGCATACTTACGCCTCGTAAGTATGATACTTAGACAGCGTAAACACCATAGTAACACAATCTGATATATACAAATTGACGAACGGGCTCACTTCCATATCGGCATAAGACAGTTCATTGAACTGACGTTGTTTAGACGAAAAATGTGACGATGCACAAAAAAAGTATGTAATATGATTCTTCTTTGGAGAAAGTTTTTTATCTTTGTAGACGAAAAATGTGACACAGCAATAAACAAAGTACATATTATGATTATAAAGAGAGACAGATACTTGAAACAGGTTATTATTGACTAAAAAATAAATGCTAATTATGAAAATGAGAATCTTTTTAATGGCAATGGCTGTAGTAATGGCACTGAGTCTGACATCATGTGATAGTAAAAGCAATGGTCATGAGTATGTTGATTTGGGCTTGCCGAGCGGCTTGAAGTGGGCAACCTGTAATGTCGGTGCCTCTTCTCCCTCCGACTATGGTGATTATTTTGCCTGGGGGGAGACAACGACAAAGTCTGAATACATGGAAGAAAGCGGCAAAACATGGAAGAAAGAAGTTGGTGATATTTCGAGTAATCCCCAGTATGATGCCGCCCGTGCCAACTGGGGTGGCAGTTGGCGCCTGCCTTCAGAAACAGAATTTTGGGAATTGATAGATAAATGTACTTGGACTTGGATGAGTCAAGGAGGTCACTATGGCTACAAGGTCACTGGTCCCAACGGCAATTCCATCTTTCTTCCTGCTGCCGGTTATCGCGACGGGTCGTCGCTCATCGACGCAGGAGACTACGGCTGCTATTGGAGTTCCACGCCTTTCGATATCGATACTCAGTACGCGAACTACCTCTACTTCCTCAGTAGCGACCTTGATGTGTACTGGTACTACCGCGGCAGCGGGCGCTCCGTGCGCCCCGTCTCAGAATAAAAGTGTAGCGCATTCGATTCATTTGATCTCTCTAATGAACTTTTGGGGTTTGATAATAACAGGCCTAATAACAAACAAATTATCAAAACAATGAAAAGGAATAGTGTTAATGAAGAGGACAATGCTCAGGATAGTGCCACGTCTCAGCCAATTGTTTCTGTGGACAAATCTGAAAATACATCAGGTATGATTAATGGTCACGAGTATGTGGATTTGGGTTTACCGAGCGGTGTAAAGTGGGCTACGTGCAACGTTGGAGCCTCTTCTCCCTCCGACTATGGTGATTATTTTGCTTGGGGAGAGACAACGCCAAAGTCTGAATACACGATAGAAAACTGCAAGACATTGGATAAAAGTATTGGTGACATTTCCGGCAATTCCCAGTATGATGCCGCTCGTGCCAACTGGGGCGGTAGCTGGCGCCTGCCTTCAAAGAAGGAATGTGAGGAATTGAGGGATAAATGTACTTGGACTTGGACGACTCAAGGAGGCCACAATGGCTATAAGGTTACTGGCTCTAATGGCAAGTCAATCTTTCTTCCCGTTGCCGGTTTGCGTGGCGAGTCGTCGCTCGGCCGCGCCCGCGCGGGAGACAGCGGCTACTATTGGAGTTCCACGCCTCTCGAGTACAGTACTCAGAGCGCGTACTACCTCTGCTTCTACAGTAGCGGCCATCGCGTGGCCTGGTACTACTACCGCAGCAGCGGGCGCTCCGTGCGTCCTGTCTCAGAATAGAAGCGTAGTGCATTCGATTTATTTAATCCGGGTATTAAAAGTCTGTATTTTCCCCGCGAAGCGGGGATTTTTTCGATGGTGTCCTCTAAACAATATCTATTCCATCATTGGAAATTGTTATCAGTCGGCGGCGGTATAGGTCACCGACTGCTTTTTTATATACCTTCTTTGAAACCTTAAAGCGGTCGACAATTAGTTCAGAAGGACTCTTGTCGCTGAGATCGCAGTGGCCGTCGTTCTCGTAAAGATAGCGCAGAAGCACCTCTGCAAAGTCGAGCGTATGCTGTCGACCAGTGGGCTGCAAGGTGATATCAATCTTCCCGTCTTGTCGTATATGGTCGATGTAGGCCGTGAGTCGGTCACCGCTATACAGGGGTTGGAATATCTGATTATCGTAGATTTGTCCCTGAAATTGATTGTTGATGATAGTCTTGAAACCCAGATCCGTCTTTTGCCAAATCAGACAATCGCAGGTGTCACCGTGTTTAAGTTGTGGCTCGTCTTCATCCATATCAGATGGATTCTTCAGGTATTTTTCCACTTTGGCTGTAGCCATGAGCCGATGACTCTCCTCGTCTTCCTTGACATAGACGATGTAGTGCTTACCCACTTCCATGCGCTGTTTCTGCTCGCGGAACGGACAAAACAGGTCTTTCATCAGGCCCCATTTCAGAAAGGCTCCATATTTGTTGACCCATGCCACCTCCATACCGGCAAACTCACCGACCTTTGCCAGTGGATGTTCCGTCGTTGCAATGATGCGCTCGTCTTGATCAAGGTAGATGAATACTTCTATTTCCTGTCCGATGGCCAATCCTTCGGGGGCATAACGGTTGGGGAGAAGAATATCGCCAGTCGTCTCGTCGCCTTCCAAATAAAAGCCGTGGTCAGCGCGACGGAGGACCTTAAGGGTCGAATAATTGCCAAGTGTAATCATGATTCTGACTCTGTAGTTTCTGTGAATGAAGAAGTTTCAATAGTGGGAATATCGAGCAAGCCGTCCTTCATGCGGATGGTGCGATCGGTAAGGGTGGCCAAATTCTCGTCGTGAGTGACGATGACAAAGGTTTGGCCATAGCGGTTGCGCAGGTCGAAGAAAAGCTGGTGCAGTTCTTCTTTATTCTTGCTGTCAAGGGAACCACTGGGCTCATCGGCCAGAATCACCGCAGGATTATTGACCAAAGCGCGTGCTACGGCGATGCGCTGTTTCTCGCCACCTGATAGCTCGTTGGGCTTATGATGAGCCCGATCGGTGAGCCCCATGAACTGAAGCAGTTCCGTTGCCCGCTCCTTAGCCGCTTTCTGCGACGTACCGGCAATATAGGCAGGAATCATAATGTTCTCAATAGCCGTAAACTCCGGCAGCAATTGATGAAACTGGAACACGAAGCCGAGATGGCGATTGCGAAAGTTTGCCAGCTGTTTGTTGTTGAGTGTATGGGTATAGAACTTATTGACACACACTGTGCCGCTGTCGGGTTTGTCAAGAGTGCCGATAATTTGGAGCAGCGTTGTCTTGCCGGCACCGCTGGGTCCAACGATGCTGACCACCTCGCTTTCTGCGATATGGAGGTCGATGCCCTTGAGCACTTGCAGCGAGCCGAAACTCTTTTTGATGTTTTCTATCTTTATCATAGGTATTAACGGGTCTTCTTAAACCAATTGAGAAGCGTATCGTAGATACTGTTCTCCTCATGGTGCTGAGCCTCAGTGAAACTCATGTTGTCTTCCTTTGTGTCGCCATACTGGTCAGGGAAGATGATCATGAGGTTGGTACCGGAGAAGTATTTGGTTAGCTCGTCCGGCAGACGGTCGAGCGCATTTTTGTAGCTGATGGTTCCCTTGCGGGCCGTGACAACCACGAAGAGATGGTCATTTCCGATGTTACCCGCCAGTTGAGGGAGTTCATTCCAGTGTGCCATATAGGTATAATCGGCTCTTACGCTGGGATGCTGGCTATCGATGAAATCCTTGATAAGGCTTAGCGATTCGTTGCGTCCATGAAATTCTATGCGGCAGTCCAGTTGTCCGGCAAAGCGGCATAGTCGCTCCAGCCAACGGTGAAAGCCGGGTTCAAACTCTGCTCTTGACGGAACAGCCACCTGAATGCGGCGCAGAGTGCTGAGGGGCTGAGCGAAACGCATGAGTAGAATTTGCCGGTTCAGGCCGTTGTAGAGACTTTGGATGAACTCGCCCCAGAACTTTGTTGTCACTTCCGTATGGACGTGCATACCCATAACTACCTCTGAACAGCCGCTCTCTCGGAAGGCATGCTTGATGCCGTTGGCAATGTTTGTGGCTAATCTTACCTGTGGTTGCACCTGCACTTCCGATGCACTGGCTTGCTGCTGTAGCTTCTCTAACAATTGGATGCCTTGCTCTCGGTCGGCATTACTTTTCTCTCCGTCGTAGACTACGTTGAGTGCAACCAATTCATTGTTCAGTTTTTGGTTTCTGACCAGCATGGCCAGTTCCAGCAATTGTGGGGCAATCTCCGGATATTTCACGCAGACCATGATCTTCTCATCATCGGTTCCTGATTTGTTAGGATTGGGATGTGCGTTCTCGCTGAAGATGATTTGTCGGGAAGCATAGTCGGTCATCAATGTCGAAATGATGCAGGTAACCAGTATCATGATGACCACGCCATTGAGCATATTGTTATCTGCCAATGGCGTTTCCGGGCCTACCATCAGGCGTTTTCCTACCATCACCATTGCGATGGCACCCGCGGCATGGGCTGAAGTCAGGCCAAACATCATGTGTCCGTCAGCCTTGGTCAGCCGGAAAAGCAGAGCCGACAGATAGGCAGCTACCGCCTTGCCAAAGGTGCCGAAGAAAGCAATGAGGAACATAATGCCCCATACTTCAGGGTCAGTCGTCAATGAGTGTAGGTTTATGAGCATACCTACGCTGATCAGGAAGAAAGGAATGAACAGGGCATTACCGATAAATTCTATGCGGTTCATCAGTGACGACACGTGCGGTATATACCTATTTAATATAAGACCGGAGAAGAATGCTCCGAAAATTCCTTCCAGTCCGATGAGTGCCGAGAGGGCTGCGCTGAGGAACATGATGGCCATGACGAAGATGTACTGCATCACGGCATCGCTGTAACGGCGGAGGAAATAGCGCGTCAGCCGGGGAATGATCAGAACACTACCTGCACAGAAGGCTGTGAATTTCAGAACGAACAGGAGCCAGAATGTCAGTCCGCTTTCGTCGCTGAACAATCCCGCCAGTCCTGCCAGCATGACCAAGGCCATAAACAATGATATCATTGACGACCCCACGCTGAGCATCACGCTTGAGTTGCGCCCCAATCCGTAGCGCCCAACGATGGGGTAGGCTACCAATGTATTGGAGGCCATGATACATCCTAACAGGAACGAAGCTCGTTGCGAATAGCCCAGCACGGTGATAGACATCACGTAAGTGAGTATCAGCGGTACGAAGCAGGTGAGAAGTCCGAAGATGATAAACCGTTTGGAGTTCTTTTTCACGCTTTCCAAATCCATCTCCATACCGGCCAAAAACATGATATAGTAGAGACCTACCTGTCCGAAAACCTCAAAAGAGTTGCCACGTTCCAGAATGTTCAGACCGTGCTGACCGACCAATACGCCTGCCAATACCATGCCAATGATATGTGGAATACGCAACTTGCTCATTACGATAGGGGCAAAGAGAATGATGAGCAGCACCACAAAGAAAATCATAGTGGGGTCTTGTATCAGGGGCGTAATGTTGGATGCAGTTTCCATTTGTTTGCAAAGTTACAAAAAAATCTGTCTAATTGATATATAATTGACAGAAAAATTGTAATTTTGCACGCGAAACCCAAAAAAGAGAATATGAAAGTAGCAATTGTTGGCGTAAGTGGCGCCGTAGGTCAGGAGTTTCTGAGACTGCTTGACGAGAGAAATTTCCCCATGGACGAACTGGTGTTGTTTGGCTCAGAGCGTTCCGCCGGTCGTAAGTATAACTTCCGTGGTAAGGATATTGAGGTAAAGCTCCTGCAGCACAATGATGACTTCAAGGACATTGCTATCGCCTTTACCAGTGCCGGTGCCGGTACCTCGAAAGAGTTTGCCGAGGACATCACTAAGTATGGTTGTGTGATGATCGACAATTCCAGTGCTTTCCGAATGGACGATGATGTGCCCTTGGTGGTGCCTGAGTGCAATGCCGAGGATGCGTTGAAGCGTCCCCGTGGCATTATTGCCAACCCCAACTGCACGACCATTATGATGGTTGTTGTATTGCAGCCTTTGGAGAATATGTCGCACATCAAGCGTATTCATGTCAGCAGCTACCAGAGTGCCTCCGGTGCGGGTGCCGCTGCTATGGCCGAGTTGCAGCAGCAGTATAAGGAGATTGTGGAGACTGGTGAGGTGAAAACCATCAAGAAGTTCCCTCATCAGTTGGCCTATAATGTGATTCCGCAGATTGATGTGTTCCAGCCTAATGGTTACACTAAAGAGGAGATGAAGATGTATAATGAGACACGGAAAATCATGCACACTGATGCCAAGTGCTCTGCTACGTGTGTTCGCGTCAGTTCGTTGCGTAGCCATTCCGAAAGCGTGTGGATTGAGACCGAGTGTCCCATTTCTGTAGAAGAGGCTCAGAAGGCCATCGCTGCGGCTCCCGGTTGTACGCTGGTTGACGATCCCACCACGCTAACTTATCCAATGCCTCTTGAGACAGCAGGAAAGGATGACGTGTATGTTGGTCGTGTGCGCAAGGACTTGTCTGATGAAAACGGCCTGACTTTCTGGCTTTCCGGTGATCAGATTCGCAAGGGTGCAGCCCTGAATGCCGTTCAGATTGGTGAGTACCTTATCAAAGTCGGCAATGTGAAATAAAACTATGGAAGGTTTTCACGGAACGAAACCATAGTTTCTTACGATAAGATAAAAGGCGATTACTATTGCAGTAATCGCCTTTTATTATTAAGTTAGGTCAGTCATACAGGTAAAACATTCGTTCCATCATTTGCCACTTCTCATCGCTGGTGCTACCTTCTTTGCAGGCTTGAAATATGGCTACATAGTTTTCCCATTCTGCCTGACGGGGGAGAGTAGCAAGTCGGGCCATAGCCGACTCCCAGTTAAAGTCCAGTGGTGTGTCCACGATCATAAAGAGACGATTTCCTAAAATATAGATTTCCATCTCCAAGATGCCCACTTCGCGGATGCCTGCTCGTATCTCAGGCCACGACTTGTAGCGGCTATGGGCCTCTACGTAACGTGCAATCAGGTTGGGATCGTTCTTCAGATCCAACGTCTGACAATAGCGTTTTACCGGTTGCCCAAAGTCTCTTTGCCTATATCCTTCCTGCTTTATCATACTTTTCACTTTCTTATTACCTTATATCCTCTCCATCCATAGTAGGCACAGAACGCAAAGCAGACCAGCGGGATGACATAAGCCACTTGATATATGCCGGCATGGGTGTGCATCACATAGGCTGTCAGTTGTGGCAGACAGGCATTACCTACGATAGCCATCACGAGGAAGGCCGAGCCGCTCTTGGTCTGATCGCCGAGATCCGTTAGGGCCAGCGAGAATTGTGTGGGGTACATGATTGACATGAAGAACGACACAGCCAACATGGCATAGAGCCCTATCATGCCGCCAAAGGTCATGATGACGATGCAGAGCATGATATTGGCGATTGCATAGGCCAGTAACATTTGCTGTGGCCGGAAGTGTCCCATCAGCAGTGTTCCAATCCATCGGCCAGCTAAGAATGCCAACATATAAAAGCCGAAGAATGTGGTTGCCGTTTCTTCTGATAGTCCCACGTATGTGCAACAGTAGACAAGAAACAAACTATTGATGGCCGTCTGTCCACCGTTGTAGAAGAACTGGGCGATGACACCCCATCGCAGATGTGAGCGGTGAAGTACGCTGAAGTCTATCAACTTGCGGTTCTTTGCATCGCGGTCGCTTTCTTGTATCTTCGGTAATTTGACAAAAACAAACAATAAAGCAAAAGCAATAAGTACGATTGCCAACGAGATGTAGACGATGGAGTCGGCAGGAAGCTCTCCCTCGGCAGGCTGCTCAGTGGTGAGCACGGCCTTGCTGAGAAACATTGCTGCTATGAAGGCACCGAGCCCATTGAACGACTGGGCCAGATTGAGTCTGCGGGGAGCCGTCTGTTGGTTGCCCAGTGCGGTGACATAAGGGTTGGCGGCAGTCTCCAAGAAACACATACCCGTAGCAATGATAAAGAAGATGCACAGGTAGGCCCAGTATTCCTGAATCATGGCTGCGGGGAAAAACAGCAAGCCGCCGAAGGCTGCCAGTAACAGGCCGAACACGATGCCCGACTTGTAACTATAGCGTTTCATGTACATGGCTATGGGAATCGGGCAGATGAAGTAGGCCAGCCAGTAGGCCGATTCGGTGAATGATGCCTCGAAAGTGTTCAGTTCACAAGTCTTCATTAGCTGCCGGATCATCGTGGGCAACAGGTTGCTGCTGATGGCCCAAAGGAAGAACAGGCAGAAGACGAGCGACAGGGCAACAGTGTTCTTTTTCATGATGCTCAGAACTTAACCAAAATGCGGAACACCTTACCGGGCATATCTGCCCATTGTTGCATAGCTTGGGGCGCCTCTTCAGGAGTCACCTCGCGCGAAATCAATTGGTCTACAGGGCAAGTGCCACGCTCCAGATAATGGATGACGGCGCGGAAATCAGAAGGAAGGGCGTTGCGTGAACCACGGATATCAAGTTCTTTTTGTACGAAGAACTTTGTCTGAAATGATACTTCTGTCTTGGCATAGCCGATACAGATGACGCGACCGGTGAATGCTACCTCGTCAACGGCCATCTGGTAAGTGGCGCTGCTGCCCACAGCCTCGATGACTACATCAGGGCCGAAACTGGAGGTAATTTCACGCATACGGGCATGAATGTCTTCCGTGCGGGTGTTGATGGTATAGCTGGCACCCATCTTACGGGCCAAGTCCAGTTTCTCATCGTCAATGTCGGCTGCCACGACAGTGGCACCGCGTTGGGCCGAACGAACAATGGCACCCATACCCACCATGCCGCAACCGATGACCATCACCACGTCAATATCGGTAACTTGTGCACGACTTACGGCGTGGAAGCCTACACTCATCGGCTCTATCAATGCGCAAGTGCGAGGGGTGAGCAGACCTGCGGGAATCACTTTCTCCCAAGGCAGGGCAATACGCTCGCGCATGGCACCGTTGCGCTGCACACCGAGGGTCTCGTTATGCTCGCAGGCATTCACACGACCGTTACGGCACGAAGCACACTTTCCACAGTTTGTATAGGGGTTGCAGGTGACAACCATGCCGGGTTTCAGTCCTTCCGGCACATCGGCACCGACCGCTTCGATAACGGCTCCTACCTCATGACCGGGGATAACCGGCATTTTCACCATTGGATTCTTGCCTAAATAGGTGCTAAGGTCGCTACCGCAGAATCCTACATACTGGAGGCGCAGTAGCACCTCGTTGCTTTTCATCTCTACTTCGGGGACATCAACGACCCCCATTTGCCTTTCGGCACTGATCTGTATTGCTTTCATTTTCTTAATTATTCACTCATGTTTTTGATATACGGTAATTGTCTGAGCGTGCCGAAACCATAGAAGCGGCGGGCATTCTTGCCTAAAAGAAGGTTTTTCTCTTCATCGGTAAGTTCCTTGCTTTCTGCCACGAAGCTATAACTCATGCGATAGGTGATGGCAGTGATGGTACGCGGATAGTCCGATCCCCACATAATTTTCTGCATACCCACCAGATTTGCAGCCTCACGAATTGTGCGGACGGCAGAGGGGAAGGGATAGAACTCACTGTTGTAGAGCCAGGTGATGCCACCTGTCTCTATTGTCACGTGCTCATGACGTGCCAGCAGAATCTGTTCGCGCCAGCTGTTGTTCTCCCAGGGTGGCGTAACGGGTGGGTTGGCCATCCCCAGATGGCCTATGGCAATCTTCAGTCGCGGACACTCTGCGATAACTTCGCGCAACTGGGCCACTTGTTCGTTGCCGTCGGTCAGCGTGATGGATAGCACGATGTTCTTCTCTTCCATCAGTTTAAACATCTGCATCATCTCATTGCTGGTCAGCGAACGGCCCAGCAACCGATGACCGGGGATGGCCATTCCGCGAAAACCTTGCTGTATGAGTTGGCGGGCCTGCTCCAGAAATCCGTCGTGCAGATAGTCGGCCATACCGCATACAAAGAAACGGTCTGGGAACCGGCGCTGCACGTCCGCTAAGTAGTCGTTTTGCAGACCGTCGATGAACTCCTGTACTACGACGGCTGCCGACACCTGTGCATAGTCCATGTTCGACAGGAATACCTCGGCCGTGTTCCGTCCGTCGATCATGAATGGAGGCAACATCTGAACTTCTTCACCCAGAAATACTGACCGACCGTTATGGGTGGTACGGATCTCCTGTCCGTTCCATGTAGTGTCTTGTCGGAGCCACAGATGGCTGTGGGCGTCAATTATGAATTTTTCCATCTTACAAACATCTGATCACCGATAATCTTCTGCACCTCAGTAACCAGTTCTGGGGCGATGGGGGCATTCACATAATCGATATTTTTCAGTACGTTTGCCGGATTGGCACTGCTGAAAAGTGTAGTGGCAATCCGGGGATTCAGACTGGTGGAGAACTGGATGGCCAGTTTTTCTATGGGGTACTCTGCCTTTGCACAATAGCCGGCAGCAGCCTTACAGGTAGTTTTCAGTGCCTCGGGGGCGGGATGCCAGTCGGGGGTGCCGCGACTTGACAAGAGTCCCATAGACAGAGGCGAAGCATTGATGACACCTACGTTGTGCTTCTCAAAGAAATCCAGATAGTCGGTCAGCAACGTGTCGTTCAGCGAGTAGTGGCAAAAGTTCAGAATACTCTCTACCGTTCCTTCGTCAGTATGTTCAATGACCCATTTCAGGTTTTCGGGTTGCAGGTCGGTGATGCCTACATGACCCACTATACCTTTTTCCTTCAGTGCCACAAGGGCGGGTAGCGTTTCGTCGCACACCTTCTGAAGACCCCCGGGAAGGGCTGCCTGAAACTCAATGTCGTGCACGTTGATCAGGTCGATGAAGTCCACGCCCAGCCGTTCCATGCTCTCATAGACACTCTGTGTGGCGCGCTCGGCTGAGTAGTCCCAGGTATTCACACCATCTTTGCCATAGCGTCCTACTTTGGTTGATAGATAATATTTGTCGCGGGGAATCTCGCGCAGGGCTTTACCCAGCACGGTCTCGGCCTTTAAATGTCCATAGTAGGGCGACACGTCAATAAAGTTGATGCCCCCATCTACAGCCGTGTGTACGGCACGGATGCCTTCTTCTTCGCGGATGCTATGAAATACACCTCCTAATGACGATGCACCGAAGCCCAGATTCGACACTTTCATGCCAGTCTTTCCAATCTCATTGTATACCATAATTCTTTAGCTGTTTTAAGTTTTTGGGGTACAAAGATATGGAAAATATCGTTTATGAGAGTTGAAAATAATGCCTAATTATAGGATAATATCGATAAAAGTGTTATCTTTGCATCGTAAACAAACATCTGCCAATGAATTTTGCTGTTGATCGCCTTCAATTATACACCTTAAACATCGGACTGGCGCACCATCATGCTGATTGGAACTGGAAGCACGTGCGCAGTCCGTTTGCCCGTCTCTACTACGTCACCGAAGGTCAGGCTCAGATACAGTTGCCGTCGGGCACCTATACGCTGACTCCCGGACATCTCTATCTGATTCCCGCCTTTACCGTGCATAGTTATATCTGTAATTCATCCTTTACACATTATTATATTCATGTGTACGAGGACCAACAGACCGAAGGGCCTATCTTGGAGGAATGGGATTTTCCCGTAGAGGTGGAGGCTACTCCGACTGATATTCGGTTGGTGGAGCGGTTATGCGAACTGAATCCGCGGACAGCCCTGCCGGCATCCAATCCGGAAGTCTACGACAATCATCAGATGTTGATTGGTAATATTTTACAGAACCGGCAGCGACCTTTTGCCGACAAGGTGGAGTCGCGTGGCATCCTTTTCATTCTCATTTCGCATTTTCTGCAGCGGGCTGTGCCCCGTGCCGAGGTGAAGGATGACCGCATCCATCGTATGCTCGTCTTCATCCGTCGTCATTTGAATACCCGACTGGACATCAGTCAATTGGCCGACAAGGCTTGCATGTCGAAAGACCATTTTATTCGGGTGTTCAAGCGTGAGACCGGTGAAACGCCCAATGCCTATGTCACCCAAAGAAAAATGGAGAGGGCAGAAGTGATGCTTGTCACTACCGACCTCCCCATCAATCGTATTGCCGACTTGCTGGGCTATGATGATAATTCCTACTTTAACCGCCTATTCCGCAAGCATATAGGCATCACGCCTCAGCAGTATCGAAGTCGCTCATCTTAAAGTGCTGTCGGTCAGTCTTACGTTGCTTAGTGTCAATCGGGCTGTCTTTTCGTCAATCTGTTTGTCTGTCTTGTGATAGATGATGGTGCAGTCGTTGATGTGAATGTCGTGCACGCAATTCAGTCCCTCAATACCACTGGCCTTGATGCCCGTGGCACAGCCATGACACACAAGGTTGCTGATGTGGATGTCTTGGAAGTCGGGTGCCCATCGGCGCTGTTCCTCGGTGAAGGTCAACTCCTGCTTATTGCTTCCTGCAGGAATGTTCACATAGTCACATTGGAAAACAATAGCTTCGTCCTTGATGTCTGTCATCATGATGTCACTGATGTAAAGCTGTGTTGTCTTGCCGCCACGGCCCAGTCCGCTCTTGAAGCGCAGGCCCACGTCGGTGCCGATGAAGCGGTTGTGTCGTACCACGATGCGGTCCATGCCGCTGGCAGTTTCACTTCCCAGCACAAAACCGCCATGGGCGTGGTAGACGGTATTGTCTTGAATCACGATGTCCTGACAGCCACTGATGCGTGGGGCTTTCTGCGGATGACCGCTTTTCATACAAAGTCCGTCGTCGCCCACGTTGACCGTCGAGTTCACGATCAGGGCCTGATGACAGTCTGAGAGATCAATGCCGTCGGCATTCTGCACATTCCATTCCGAACGCACCGTCACCCCGTCGATAATCACATTCTCGCAGTAGCAGGGATGCAGGTGAAAACGGGGCGAGTTCATGATGGTTACACCCTCCACCAGCACATTCTGGCAGTCGGTCAGTCGGATGAGGTCGTTGCGCATCCCCTCCTGTCTTTGGGGCGTATCGGCAATGTCGGGATAGCCATTCTTCATCTGCCACGGATACCACAGGTCGCCCTTTTCTGTCACCTGACCGCCCATGTTCAGATATTGTCTCCATTCCACGTCGCTCATCTTGCCGCGTTTTACGGGACGCCATTGCTGGCCGTTGCCGTTCAGGACACCTTCGCCCGTAATGGCGATGTTAGTACATTCAGAAGCCCCTATGCATGGCTTCACGCGCTTGGCTCCCTCCTCAATGAAGAGCCGCTTGTCTGGGGCGAAGAGGACGATAGCATTCTTTTCTATATGCAGTTCAATATTATCCTTCAGCGTGATGGGACCTGTCAGCCATACCCCCTGTGGTACCACTAATCGGCCCCCGCCAGTCTTTGATAATTGTGAGATACCCTTTTGAAAAGCATCCGTACAGAGCGTTATTCCGTCGCCCACGGCTCCGCAATCAGTTAGTGTGACCGTGTTGTCGGGAATCACGATGGTCTTTACTTGTTTCACCTGTGTAGGCAGGTTTTGGTAGTACTTCTCATCGTCTGCTGCACTCAGTCCGATTGTTGCTATCAGCAGACAGCCCATTGTCCATAGTCTTTTTGTTGTCATTGTTTTGATTGTTTAGTATAGTTACATATCCTTGAATACCTCTGTTCTGTCTAAAAAAATAGCCTTAAAAAGGTGGTCATTTGAGACATTCTTATTCGACCATTTTTTCTTTGATTATCTTTTGGTCGCGATTTGATTATCTTTTGCCTTCGGTTTGATAATCTTTTCACTTCCATTTGATTATCTTTTGCTCGTCATTTGATTATCTTTT
>CAMWKM010000059.1 GCA_947174835.1 uncultured Prevotella sp. | reverse complement strand
GTGACGTTTAGTGATGTTTAGTGACGTTTCAAACACATAACGTCACTTTGTAAACGACTAATATTCAATGATATATGCCAAAAAGTGACGTTGTGACGTTATAAAACAATATTTTTTTGGAAAAATGTTTTTGTATCTTTGTATAAGGTCCAAAAACCGAACAGATTCCTGTCAGAAGAATATACATCCTCCTCTTACCCCACAATGCGACTTGGGGCAATACGCGCTATTCATTCCACAATATGTTCTGCATCATCCAAAACCAGTCTTGTATAATTCGGCATAGGAATTTTTTCAGCAGGTCGTCAGTCGAAAGTCGTGTGCTTTCTCGTTCTCTTTGTCTGGGTGGCAAATGCCCGGACAAGACTTGAAAAAGTATAGTGAACAACTTTTTTGACCATTAAGCCGAAAAGTTTCTGTTAGGGAAGATTGATTTCCTTAGTGGACTAGATAGGGCTTGAACCTATGACCTCCAGATTATGAGTAAGGCAGAATAAGATAAAATATTAAACTGCTCCATAATTGGAAATATTCCTCCAAAAGGAGTGAGTTTCTCGTATTTTATTTGTACCTTTGCCACGTCTTGTTATGATTTTGCTTGTTTTCTAAGCGCAACACTAAGATAAGTAAAATTTCTGACATGACAAAATCCCGGGCTGCTCGGTTTTGCCGCTCAGGCTCTTGTAAATAATGTTAAATTATAGTGTTGCGGAATTAAGGGTTATGAAAAAGATGACGTTTCTATCAGCTATTATAGGTTCTGTTATCGAAGATGTTTAAGATATTCTAATGTGTTATGGCAAATTGGATTAAAATAGAAAGACCGATAGAGAATGGAAGCGTCGTATCAATGCAAGCCCCTCATATAATATCTGCAAGTAGAAGTACGGACATTCCGGCATTCTACGCCGATTGGTTCTTTCTTCGCTTGAAGAAAGGCTACTCAGTATGGACGAATCCGTTCAATGGTGTGAAGTCGTATGTCTCGTATGAGAATACGCACTTTATCGTATTCTGGTCGAAGAATCCACGTCCATTATTGCCATATCTGCAACTATTGAAGGAACGCAACATCAAATGCTACGTCCAATACACTTTGAATGACTACGAACAGGAAAAGTTGGAAAAGGTGCCTTCTCTTGCTACGCGTATAGAAACATTTAAGTTGCTTGTCGACCAGCTTGGAAAGGGCGCAGTCATATGGCGGTTTGACCCCATGATACTGACTGACGACATATCTGTAGATGATTTGTATCGGAAAGTACAGAATATCGGTGATCAACTAAAAGATTATACTGAAAAACTTGTATTTAGTTATGCAGACATAGCCATGTACAAGAAAGTCAAACATAATTTTGAAGTAAACGGCATCCCTTACCATGAGTGGGAAATCGATCAAATGGAAGAGTTTGCCGATATGCTGTCTACCATGAATCGTGAGCGTGGGTGGAATTTTCAACTGGCAACATGCGGTGAGAAGATAGACATCTCGAAATATGGCATCCAGCATAATCGCTGTATTGATGGCGACCTTATCACCCGCCTTGCTTGGGATGACAAGGAGCTGATGGAATTCATGAAAGTGAAGATTGAAGATGTTCCAGCACCGACCCTGTTTGGAGAGCCAGAGTTGCCAGAAGGAGTAATTCTCCTGCCTCATAACCATTACTTCATCAGTAAACATAAGAAAGACCAGGGGCAGCGACCATTTTGTGAATGCATGGCCTCAAAGGACATTGGCGAATACAATACCTGCCCACATCTATGCGAATACTGCTATGCCAATACAACAAAGCAACTGGCAATAGAAAACTGGCAACGCCATCAACAAAACAAGTTCTCAGATACTATAATAGGTAAGTAATAACATGCCTACTTTCAAAAATAACATAGAGCAAAGCAATCTAATATGTCTTGATAGTATTAGAGATGCAGCCATTGAAGCTCTGCCACACCAATATCGGAGAACCCCTTGGGTGTTGACAAACCAAGGTGGATCTGACGATAAAACCACCATATACACTGAAGAATTACAGCTGGATGCTTATCTTGCTGCTTACGTTGATTGGCATAAAGGAAAATTAGCAAGGGCTATTAATATACTCAATGAACCCCTCCCACGTCAGATAAATATCATCGATTGGGGATGTGGTCAGGGATTGGCAACAATCTTCATTCTTGATTATATCCGTTCAAAAAAGATTGCATGCAATGTACGAGAGGTAATACTCATAGATCCATCGTTTGTTGCACTTGAACGTGCTCGTTATCTGATAAATCTGATAAATCCAAGTATCACACTTAGATGTCTCAATAGGAAGCTTGATGAACTAAATTCAAACGAGCTGAAGTTTGGTAACAGTGCACCGATATTCCACATATTTTCAAACATCCTGGATATTGGTGGTATTGATCTGAAGCATCTTAGCCAAATCGTATATACAAACACATCAGCATTCAATACCATTATTTGTGTTAGTCCATATTATTATAGTGGCAACGTCCGTATTAATAGTTTTTTCAATTATTTTCAAAGACCGCTGGCTTTAGAAAAAAGTGAGTTGCTTTCAGATAAAATACAGAAAGGTTACACCTATAACATAAAGATAGCAAAGCTACTGCCTAATGCTAAGGAACAAATCGTTAACTATGCATTTTACCCACCTGTACAATTCAGAGCTGCTTATGAACTGTCAGCCGTGCATGGAATGGTAGAATACTATAATAGTCTGACATACTATGATGTGTATGCTCCTTTTGATTTGGGTGCAAGTGTCAGTGATGACGTACACCCTATTTATGCTGTTTTGAGTAACATCATAACGCGAGGGTTAGAAACTATACCGTCTCTATTCGTGGAAAGAACCTTTTGTGAAGCCAATGGTTTCATGAATGAAACTTCCGAAAATGGTGTGATATGTTTTGATTTATTGGGAGAAAACTCGACAGGTTGTGTGATACAGAACTTACAAAATGCCTTAGAAGGGAGGAACACCTTGTCATTTACAGAGTTTATTCCGCAAAATGAGGTAGCATATTCTCCATTGGGGATTGCACGTATCCAGAAGCTTCTCGTCGAGATTCTTATATCCGGTCGATTAAGTTTGGAAATGTCTGAGTGGAATGTGCTTGTAGAAGAGAATGATGTACCTTGTGCAGCTTTAGCATTCAGAGATTTTACACAGATGTTTAACACGCTGACTCAGATGAGTGTTAAGTATGAATCTCTGAAATTGCCTAAGATAAACCTATCGGTTGTTAGTAACGAAGTGTACTGTAATTCGCCATTACATATTAGAGAATACTGTGTTGATCAAGCTACCGAAGAGATCAAAAACGTTGAATATGATTTAGTAATCCATTATTCAACAAAAAAGAAAGAACAAGACTATACCTTTAGTACATACAAAGCAAAGAACGACTGTTATTTTGCCATATTCTCAGCGGATGATGATAATCTTACTGCAGAAAGATATGTTTACACGTCTGATAGAATTGATTACAAGCCTTTTGTAGAGAAGAGTCCTCGTGGTGGCTTTACAGAAATTGCAGAACAGTCAAGCAGGTTAACATATTTCTTGAATTTACTTTTTAGGAAAGAGAAATTTAGGAATGGTCAATTGCCTATTTTGAATAGGGCAATGAGTAACTTACCTGTTATTGGGCTACTTCCAACAGGTAGCGGTAAATCATTGACTTACCAACTTGCAGCTATGCTACAGCCAGGAATAACCATTGTGATTGATCCGTTAATATCTTTAATGAAGGACCAATATGATGGATTAAGAAATGTTTCTATTGATAGTTGTACTTTTATCAATTCTACTGTTACTGACAGGGAACGGCGTGAAGAGTTGATGGAACATTCAAAAATACAGTTCATATACCTTTCTCCAGAACGTCTTTGTATAAGAGGATTCAGAAATCGTCTGCGTAATATGCAAGACATTCATGTGTATTTTGCATATGGCGTGATTGATGAAGTGCATTGTGTGTCTGAATGGGGGCACGATTTTAGATTTACATACCTACATCTGGGAAGAAACCTCTACAATTACGTTTTACCCAAGCAAACTGAGGGAAGATTTACAAATCTTACATTGTTCGGATTGACCGCTACTGCATCGTTTGATGTTCTCGCAGATGTAGAAAGAGAATTGTCGGGAAATGGCGCTTTTCCTCTTGACAGTGATGCGATTGTAAGATATGAGAATACGAACAGGCTGGAACTTCAGTACCATGTTATCCCCATAGATGGTACTCCTTGTGTAAACAAATGGGATGTTTACAGAAGAAAAAATGACCTGCTTCCAGCAATTATTAAAGATGGCGCTCAACAGCTTGAAGAATTACTTCTGCCGGAGAATGTTGAAAGAATAAAGAAGCGTTTGGTTGAACGGGAATCTATTTCTGACGAAGCGATACTAAGTGAGGTTGTAGGAGCTAATCTGTCTGTTGAGGTTTCAGAGGAATGGTATAGCGAAGAACCTAATAGGTCTGCGGCTATTGTATTTTGTTCACATCGCAGAGGAAGCATCGGTGTTAATGATACACAAGCAAATGTCGGGATTGCTTCTTCTCTCAGAAACAGTCTATTTCATTCGCGAATTAGTACATATATCGGTGGTGATGTCTTGACAGAACAAGACCGCTTTATTTCTGGTGAAACATCAATTATGGTTGCAACAAAAGCCTTCGGTATGGGTATTGACAAACCAAATGTAAGGTTTACTTACAATGTCAATTTCTCAGGTTCTTTAGAAGCTTTTGTTCAAGAAGCAGGTCGTGCTGGTCGTGACAGAAAGATGGCCCTTGCTACAATCTTATACTGTCCGAAGCAGTGCTTGGAACAAAATCCGAGAACACGGTTAATGGAAACCGTTCCTGTTGACTATGGCGTTCATAAGTTTTTCTTTGACAATAATTTTATCGGCGAAGATTTTGAAAAGATGATAATGTATTATCTTCTTACAAAATCAGTAGTAGATGTAACTGATGAAGAAATAACAGTCTCCAATCAAATCAATCATCGTCAAGTTGATGGATTTATGGAAGAGCTTCTTGCCACTAATGTTGGGGCCAACTTAGTCTCTTATATTTCATATTTGCCCGAGATAAATGCCGAGTCTGTGGGACAAATAAATACTTGGCTACGCAGAAAGAACTATCCTGTTTTAGTATTTAAAGATGCTCGTGATTTACGTGAAGGAGAAGTTGAATTTGTGGCAACGATAGAAAAAGCCATTTATAGGATGTGTTGCGTCGGGATTATAGACGACTATACAAGAGACTATGCCAATAGCCAATTTAGAATTGTGACTAAACGCAAAAGTGACAATGACTATTTCATGCATCTTAAGTTGTTCCTTATGAGATATTACACGGACGAACGCGCAGAAGTTGAGATGCAAAATGCCTTGTCATATCGAGGGGACAATGCGATGCAAAAATGTCTTGGATATATTACAGAATTTGTCTATAATAAGATTGCGACAAAAAGGGAAAGGGCCATTCGTGATATTGAAACGTTTTGTGAACAAGCCGTTAATTCAAATTCGGATTGGCTGGAAACTAATGAGGATTTAAAAGATTTTATTTATTATTATTTCAACTCGAAATTTGCCCGTGAAGATTATGTAACCGAAATAGGCGAGCCTTATAGTCTAACTGTTGATACTGAACATGGGAAGAAATCATCATACGAAATACTTTTTAAGTATATGAACGTGGTGGATGACAATGTTGTAGGTTCTTCTGGTTCTCCCAAAGACAACATAAAACACCTACAAGGTGCTATCCGCCTTATACGTCGTTCATTGACAGATAGTAACCCTGCTTTGGACTTTTTGAACGTCTATTGTATGCTTTATCTTGACGTGCAAGATAACGACAATCTTAGAAGAGAGCTACGTGAAAGTTTTGTTAATGGATATAAGGAGTTTAAGTTGCGGTCTGACGACTATAATGATTTTTATGAAAAAATGAAACTTTTCATCCAAACATTAAAGGATAAGAACGCTTTAACTGAAGAGGGACAATCTCAGATGGATGAATGGCAACAATTAAGTGAAGCTGAATTCCAACTTGATTGGTTGAATAAATTTAAGAAACAATATGTAACTGAATAATTAATAAGCATAATGGAGAATAATGAACTTTTTCAAACCATTGAGCAACTGAAGAACACTCTATCCGACGTGTCTTCAGCTCGTGAGCAAGTTACCGAAACTGTTCGGGCTTACTCTCAAACCCAAGAAGAGATTCATTCTTACGTAACTAATTTGGAGCAGATCGAGAAATCAATCACTTCTATAATCTGCCTGCTACAGAATAATAAGATTGTAATAGACCAACAGTCCCAAAATGCAGTCAACAATTTGAAGACTTCCTGTGATACTGTTATTAGTCATGCAAAAAATGAATTCTCTTCAACGGCACAGAGTTTCGCTGATGATACTAGCCGCAACGTCGCTTCTATGACAAGCCAAATCGATAGATTTGATAGGACTATAGAGAAAGCAAATACACTAACCAATAAAGTAGAAGCAACATCAAAAGAAGTTTCAAGTTTAATTGGGTCTGTGAAAGCTTTACAAGAAGATCTTGTTAGTTCCCAAAAATCACAGGACGAGGCGATAGGCATTATAAGCACGAAACAAGACCAGACTAATACTTCTCTTTTTGAACTGATATCCAAGCAAAACCATGCTGTAGAAGAATTAGGGAAAAGTATTTCTGAGAATTCAAATTCTATAAAGGAAAAAATGTCGTCTGCAATGATCACAGCATCTAACTCTCTTATCCAATCCATTGAGAACTTGAAAGTGTCGCAGGAAAACGACTCTGTCCAAATTGCGAAAGGAATAAATGTCAATCGGTGGATAATCATTGCTGGCTTTATAATTCTCGCAATACTACAATACTTATTCAAATTTTTTTGAGAAGGGATACATCAAGCAGGATCTTTTCGCGGAACTCTTTGACAGGGGCATACATCTCGTGCACGGACTGAAATCGTGCATTCAAGGCACCGCTAATAGATACTTATCCCGAACTGACGTATTTTATGATAGGTTGGTTAAGTAAATCATTAATGAGCAACGGGACTATCGCATCTTCGAGGAGTTTGCGTTCTTCATGATTACGGAGGCACGCAAACGCCGAATCCAGAAAATCTTCGAGCTTGACGGTCATGTGTATGCCTTCGTCTCTACAACCATTGACCTCTGTCTGTCGGTATTCGAATGGGCAAAATTCCGTAAGTATAAGGGAGGAATCAAGATGCACACGCTTTACGATGTGGAGGCGCAAATCCTTGCATTCGTGCATATTACACCTGCTAAAGTCCACGATTCAAAGACAATGCCGGAGATTCCATACGAGAAAGGAGCGCATTATATTTTCGACCGAGGCTACAATGATTTTGGGAATCTCTACACCATCAACCGCATTGAGGCGTTCTTCGTAGTACGAGCCAAAACCAATGTCAGATTCAAGCCGGAGATATGGAAACGACGGCTGCCAGAGAACGTGATATCTGATTCCATAGGCTACTTCACGGTCTATAAAAGCTCTAAGGATTATCTCGAAAAACTTCGAAAGGTTGTCTGCTTAGACTCCGAAGACAGTACCAGGTACATCTTTCTCACCAACAATATGACTGCATCCGCTGAGACAATAGCCGAGTTATATCGCAATCGATGGAGCGTAGAACTATTCTTCAAATGGAGCAAGCATAAGAAGTTCTGGGGAACATCAGAGAATGCCGTACGCATCCAAATATATTGTGCTATAATTACTTTTTGTCTGGTGGCAATAGTGCAGCACGATATGAGGTTGGAGCGTAGTATCTATGAAATCCTTCAGATACTTGGAATATCGTTGACTGACAAGACTCATCTGAGAGACCTCTTCGACAAATCAAATTTCAAAAATGTCAATGTTCTCAATGATTCAAGTGAACCGAATTTATTTAATTTTTAACCACGTCTATTTTTAGTGGACAGTAGTGAAGTTATACATGAGTTTCGTTGATTTCTCCTTGCAAAGATAGACATTATTTCAGAAACGGACAAGAAAATCAATGGAGTATTTTAGTTTTGCCACTTATTAATGGTCTTTAACGTGAAAAAAAACGGCATCAATACTTACTACGATAAAAGAGACCTGTAGCAAAATGCTACGGGCCTCTTTTTATGATTTGATTTAATGTAAGATTAAAGGATTGTCTTAACTGCTTCGAGCATACCCTTCTGTTGAATCAGATCGAGATATTGCTTGACCAGTGCGTTCAGTCCCTTCACCTTGTTGAGATCCTCTTGCCAAATGAATTCAGCAGCGAGAACACCGTCGGTCACTTTCTGTGTATCGTTGGTGGCCCAAAGCTGCTGCAGCAGTTCGATAATCTTCGGGTCGTCGTTAGGTGTAATCTCTGCACCGTCTGAACGCTTGCCACCCTTGTAGTAGGTGATGATGGCAGCCAGACCGAATACAAGTCCCTTTGGCAATTCACCCTTGCGCTCCAGATAGGTCTTCACACCGGGTAAGTCGCGAGCCTGGAACTTGGGGAATGAGTTCAGCATAATGCTGGTCACCTGATGGTCGACGAATGGATTGTCGAAACGCTCCAGCACATCGCCTGCGAACTTCTCTAACTCTTCCATCGGCAGGTCGAGGGTCTGCATGAGCTCATCGAACTGTACTTTATGGATATACTTGCCGATAACCTCGTGGTTGCAAGCATCACGAACAATGTTGACACCGGAGAGGTAGGCCACTGGCGAGAGCACAGTGTGGGGGCCATTCAGCAGAGTAACCTTACGCTTGTGGTATGGCTCTTCTGAAGGAACAAACAAGACGTGCAGTCCGGCTTTGTCGGCAGGGAACTCTTGGGCAACTTCTTTCGGTGCCTCAATGACCCAGAGGTGGAAGTTCTCAGCCTGCACAACGAGGTTGTCGCGATAACCGATCTTCTCCTGAATCTCTGCAATTTCCTTGCGGGGGAAGCCGGGAACGATACGGTCAACGAGGGTGGCGTAGACACCGCATGACTCCTCGAACCACTTGCGGAAACCTTCGGGCAGTTCCCACAGGTCGATATACTTGCGAATGCAGTCCTTCAGCACGTGGCCGTTCAGGAAAATCAACTCGCAGGGGAATATGATAAGACCTTTGGTGGGGTCGCCATTGAAGGCCTGATAGCGACGATAGAGCAACTGTACCAGTTTGCCGGGATATGATGAAGCAGGTTTGTCATCGAGCTTGCAGGTGGGATCGAAGGCGATACCTGCCTCTGTGGTGTTTGAGATGACGAAGCGAATCTCAGGCTGCTCGGCCAGTGCCAGATAGGCATCATTCTGGGCATAGGGGTTGATGCAGCGGCTGATGACATCGATACGCTCCAGCGTGTTGACGGGTTTTCCGTTCTCGCGACCCTGCAGGTTGACGTGATACAGGCAGTCCTGACCGTTCAGCCAGTCAATCATACCGCCATTAAGAGGCTGTACGACGACAACAGAGCCGTTGAAGTTGGTCTTCTGGTCCATGTTCCAGATAATCCAATCTACGAATGCGCGGAGGAAGTTGCCTTCGCCAAACTGAATAACCTTTTCAGGCATGACGCTCTTGGGAGCGAACTTTTTGTTTAGTGGTTTCAACATTGTTTGTTTGTTTGTTTTAGAATGTTTGTTTTTTAGTCTTAATTGTGTGCAAAGTTACAATAAATTCCCGAAACATCCAAATATTTCACTGCATTTATCTTGCGGCAACATATTTATGCAGGGTCTTACGCACAGCACCTGTACCGGCATAAAGTTCCTTCACCATTGTCTCTATCTGTTCGCCAAGACCTGCCTCGTAGAGGTCAAGCCCAAAGACATCCTTACGGCTGTAAAGTTTCTTCAGGCAACTCCAATCCTGATCAGGCTTGCCTATCTCAAGGGGAGCGACAATGGCCTGCAGTTCTGCCAACATAGGATCGGGAGAGGGCTCAAAGGCTGTGCCATCGTCCTTGATTCCTTTCAGATAGCGGGCATAGCCAGCCAGCGTGAGGGGAATCAGCACAAGGTTAGACATATCAAGACCACGTGCTACATATTTCTTGATGGTCTCACCGAAGCGGATGGGCAATTTCTGTGAGGTGTCCATGGCGATGCGCTGTGGGGCATCGGGCATGAAAGGATTGGGCAGACGACGGTTAATGACGGCACCGATGAACTCATAGGGATTCAGCACGCCTGGATCGACTACTACGGGCATGGCCTCCATATAGCCAATCTTTTGGATAAAGGGGCGCAGGTCTTCGTCGGCCATCTCGGCAGAGATGAGGGTGTAGCCCAACATACAGCCGTAGATAGACATTGCCGTGTGGAGCGGGTTCAGGCAGGTGGTCACTTTCATGGTTTCAACCTTGTCTACCGTTTCGCGAGTAGTGTAGAGAGCACCGCCCAGGTCGAGTGGGGGACGGCCATTGGTATAGTGATCTTCAACAACGAGATATTGCACTTCCTCGGCATTGACGAATGGAGCGGTGAAGGTGTGCTTCTCTGTCTCGATATATTCGTTGTCCTCGAAATTGTCGGCAGCCAGCATCTCCTTTACTTTTTCGTGGGGACGCGGCGTAATCTTGTCGATCATTGACCAGGGGAAAGTTATCTTTGTCTCGTCCTTCAGATAGTCGAGGAAGGCAGCAGGCACAAGTCCGTCGGATGCCCATTTCTCGGCGTATGCAAAGACACCAGCCTTCACCTTGTCGCCATTGTGAGAGCAGTTGTCCATCGATTGAACGGTGAGAGGTAACTGGCCTGCGTTGTAGCGTTCCAAGAGTAGGGCACACACTTTGCCCATAGCAAACATGGGCTTCAGACCGCGAGCCAAGTCGGCATCGTTGTAGCTGTAACCCTTCTCGGTGATGGTGAAAGAGATCATCTGTAGACTGGGATTTCGGAATATCTCCTTCAGACGTTGCCAGTCGGTAAATTGCGGATCGGCTTTCAGTGCCTCTGTGACCGAAGCAATAACTTTCTTCTCGATGTTGCCGTCGCTCTGCAGGCTAACGAGCAGCGAGAGGTTGTTGTAAGGCGCATAGGCCTTGTCGATGACTTCGAAGTCGAAGGTTTCTGCCACGATGACACCACGGTCGTACTTACCCGTGTTCAAGGCATCGTTGAGGATGGCGGCGGGAAAGGCCCGGAAGATGTTACCACCACCGAAATGTACCCATGTGGGCTCCTTGGCTGTCTTTTCGCGAATGGCTTTGATATCAAACTTTGGGAGTTGATAACCTTTCTGTTCCCACTCTGTGGCATTAAACTGGCCGCTCAGTATATCATTCAGTTTCATAATGTTGCATAGTATAATTAATCAAAGAATCCGGGTTGCTTGTAGTCAATGCCGAGTTCGCGGTCAACGGTAGCAAGGATACCCTGTACTTGCCCGAGGGCAAACATACGGCCGAGAAGGGTGTAGCCTGCATTGTGGCCATGACTGCTCTCGTCCATAATACCACCAGGCTGGTCGGTAAAGGTCATGCCATGATCGACACGCATTGGTAATTGCGGGTTTTCCTTCTCGAAAATTCTGCATAGTTCGATGAGATCGGCACGTCCGCCTAAGTGACTGGCTTCGGTGAAGTCGCCATTGGGGAAAATATGACACGATCGCAGATGTACGAAATGTGTGCGGGAGGCAAACTTCTTAGCCAATTCCACTACGTTGTTATAGGCACCTGCCGAGAGGCTACCAGCGCAGAAGGTTAGGCCGTTGTGTTTGTTGGGTACGGCATCAAGGAACCACTGGATGTCTTCCTCGGTGCGCACGATACGCGGCAGTCCCAGAATCTCTATAGGGGGATCGTCGGGGTGTACGCACATATTCATGTTGCACTCCTCGCAAGTAGGCATGATGGCCTCGAGGAAATATTTCATGTTCTCACGTAACTGCTTTTTGTCGATGCCATTATATAGTTCGAGGAACTCGCGGAATTTCTGAATGGGAGCTTCGTCGTTCTCGCTGAAGTTACCCGAGACGAAACCCTGCGTCTTGATGACAATATTCTCCACAAGCTTGTGGTCTTTTTCGGGTGTCATAGTCTTGGCCAGTTCATCGCACTCTGCCAATACGTTGCGACCTTCTCCCCAACCTTCTGGAAATTTGAACTTGGCCCACTCCTCGCGAGCACCTTTGCGCTTTAGAATGTAGATGTCAAAGTAAGCGAATTCGGCATAGTTGAAATAGAGGTTCGTGGCACCATTGGGATTGTTGTGAAACAGATCGGTGCGAGCCCAGTCAAGCACAGGCATAAAGTTGTAGCAGATGTAGTGGATGCCCTCTGCCGAAAGATTGCGCAGGCTTTCCTTGTAAACCTCGATCTGCTGGTCGCGATCGGGGCCGCCGTATTTGATGGTTTCTACTACGGGCAACGACTCTACGACACTCCAGCGCATACCATAACTCTCAATATACTCACGCAGGTCACGGATCTTTTCACGTGTCCACACTTCGCCTAAAGGCACATCATGCAGTGCTGTAACGATGCCCTCGACTCCAATTTGTCTAAGCATGGCAAGGGTGATTTTGTCTTTCTTGCCAAACCATCTCCAGGTTCTTTCCATATTTGATGTTTTTTATTTGGTATATTTACTAATTGCGATTTTGCTGCAAATATAGTGTTTTTTTTTGATATGGTGCTTAGAAAATGATTCAAAAAATGTAAATTTGTTCATTATATTTTTTTTGCTTTCGTTTTATGGCTAAATAAAAAAAAATGATTACCTTTGCACGCTAAATAATAATATTAGGTAAAATCATAGATATGGCAAAAAGATTTTCCGAGCATAATGGCTTGAACCTGACTCAAGTAAATAACGAGATTCTGGAAATGTGGGTGAAGAGTGATATCTTTCATCGTTCAATAGATGAACGTGAGGGTTGTCCCCAGTTTGTTTTCTTTGAGGGACCTCCTTCTGCTAACGGGCATCCTGGTATCCATCATGTGCTTGGTCGTTCGCTGAAAGATACTTTCAACCGCTATAAGACGATGCAGGGCTTTCAAGTAAAGCGTAAGGCTGGCTGGGATACCCACGGACTGCCGGTTGAATTAGGTGTGGAAAAGGAATTGGGTATAACCAAAGCCGATATTGACAATAAAGAGTCGGAAAAATATATCTCGACAGAGGAGTATAACTTAAAGTGTCGTGAAAACGTCATGAAGTTTACGGCTGAATGGCGCGAACTGACGGAGCGTATGGGCTATTTCGTTGACTTGGATAACCCTTATATTACTTACGACAATAAGTACATTGAAACACTTTGGTGGTTGCTGAAGCAGTTCTACGGAAAAGGTCTGCTCTATAAAGGATATACTATTCAGCCTTATAGTCCTGCTGCTGGTACTGGTTTGTCAAGTCATGAACTGAATCAGCCTGGTTGCTATCGTGATGTGAAGGACACGACATGTACGGCCTTGTTTAAGATGAAGTTGAACTCAGGAAATTCAGAGTTCGTAGAGTTTTCTCAAACATGGGGAACTCCTTATTTCATGGCTTGGACTACGACACCTTGGACGCTGGCTGCCAACTCTGCACTTTGTGTTGGTCCGAAGATTGATTATGTGGCTATCGAGACTTATAACCCCTATACGGCAGAGAAAATCACCATTGTCATGGCCGAAGCTCGTGTGGCTGCCTATTTTGATGTAACAGCAGAGGTTACCGAGGGAGATGAAATGCCCGAATTTAAGAAGGGCGAGAAACTTCTGCCGTATCGTGTCGTGGGGCACTATAAGGGTACGGATCTCGTTGGACTGGAGTACGAACAGCTACTGCCTATGATTCGTCCTATGGGTGATGCTTTCCGCGTCATTCCTGGTGACTATGTGACTACTGAAGATGGTGCAGGTATTGTGCATATCGCTCCCAATTTCGGTGCAGACGATGCTTTTGTAGCTAAGAAGGCTGGTATATGTCCTATTGTGCTGGTTGATAAAAAGGGTGCAGAACGTCCTGTGGTTGATTTGCAGGGTAAGTACTTCGTTATCGATGATCTTGATCCTGAATTTGTGGCCAAGTATGTTGATGTGGAAAAGTGGAACCACTATGCTGGCCGGTATGTGAAAAACGCCTATGACGAGAACCTTACAGACAAAGACGAGACACTTGATATCTCGATTTGCATGGATCTTAAGGCTGCCGGCAAGGTCTTCAAGATTGAGAAGCACACTCACAACTATCCTCATTGCTGGCGTACAGACAAACCTGTACTTTATTATCCACTTGATTCTTGGTTCATCAAGAGTTCAGTATGCAAGGAGCGTATGAGTGAACTTAACCGTACGATAAACTGGCATCCGGAGTCTACTGGTAGTGGCCGTTTTGGTAATTGGCTGGACAACTTGAATGACTGGAACTTGTCGCGTTCACGCTTCTGGGGCACACCGTTGCCAATCTGGCGTAGTGAGGATGGCGAGGAGAAGTGCATCGGCTCGTTGGAGGAACTCTATAATGAAATAGAGAAATCGGTTGCCGTAGGCATTATGGACAAGAATCCGTTGAAAGAGAAAGGCTTTGTACCTGGTGATATGTCGAAGGAGAATTATGACCGCATTGACGTTCACCGCCCTTATGTTGATTATATTATATTGGTAAGTGATAATGGTAAGCCCATGAAGCGCGAGAGTGACCTCGTGGATGTTTGGTTCGATTCTGGTTCTATGCCTTATGCACAGGTACACTATCCGTTTGAGAACAGAGAACTTATAGAGCAGAATAAGGCTTTCCCTGCTGATTTTATCAATGAGGGTGTTGACCAGACGCGTGGTTGGTTCTTCACACTCCATGCTATCGCTACCATGATTTTCGATTCGGTAGCTTTCAAGAATGTCATTTCTACGGGGCTCGTACTTGATGCCAAGGGCAATAAGATGTCTAAGCATGTGGGTAATGTGGTGAATCCTTTCGAGATGATAGATAAGTATGGTTCTGATGCTGTCCGTTTCTATATGATGACCAATTCGGAACCCTGGGATAACCTGAAGTTTGACCCCGAAGGTGTGGCTGAGGTTAGTCGTAAGTTCTTCGGTACCTTATATAATACCTATTCTCTCTTTGCGATGTATGCCAACGTGGATAATTTCGATCCGTCGGTGCCGCAGATTCCTGTCAGTGAGCGTCCTGAGTTTGACCGTTGGATTCTCTCATGTCTGAATACACTTATTAAGAATGTGGAGACTGAGATGAATGGCTTTGATCCTACACGTGCCGGTCGACTTATTGATAAGTTTGTTGATGAAGATTTGAGTAACTGGTATGTGCGTCTCAACAAGAAACGCTTCTGGGGTAAGGAAATGGATCAGGACAAACTGGCTGCTTATCAGACCCTTTATGAATGTCTGATGAGTGTATCGAAGTTGCTGGCTCCGTTTGCCCCATTCTTTGCAGACCGTATTTATTGCGATTTAGGAGGAAAGATGGATTCGGTACATCTGGATCAGTTCCCGAAGTTCAATGCTACTTTGGTCGACAAGGAATTGGAGGAACGTATGGATATTGCCCAGCGCATCACTACCATCGTTTTGGCCTTGCGTCGCAAAGAGAGTATCAAGGTGAAACAACCTCTACAGACGCTGATGATTCCGCCTGTGGATAGTGTCCAGCGTGAGGCTATTGAGAGCGTGAAGCAGATATTCTTGCAGGAAGTTAATGTCAAAGATATTAAATTCGTAGAAGGTCAAGGCGTACTGGTGAAGAAGGTAAAGTGCAACTTCCGTACGATGGGTAAGAAATTCGGCAAGCTGATGAAAGGTGTAGCCGCTGTCATGGATGCACTTACGCAAGAGCAAATTGCACAGTTGGAGATTCAAGGCACTATTGGTATCAGCGTAGAAGGTCAGGATCTGACAGTGGAAGCAGAAGATGTGGACATCATTAGCGAGGATATTCCTGGTTGGTTGGTAGGTAATGAGGGCAACTTGACTGTTGCTCTTGATATTACTCTGACCGATGAATTGCGCAATGAGGGTATGGCTCGTGAGTTGATAAACCGTATTCAGAATATTCGTAAGAAAAGTGGACTGGAGATTACTGATCGCATCAAGGTGCAGATTGAACCTAACGAGATCGTCTGCAAGGCTATTGAGAACTTTGGTGATTATGTGGCTCGTCAGGTATTGGCTGATGGTATTACACTGGAGGCCAACGATGGTCAGAAAGTCGAATTTGATGACTTTAAACTTAATATAAATATTGTAAAGTCTTGAATGCTTATGGCAGAAAAAACACGTTACACTGATGAAGAGCTTGAGGAGTTCCGTCAGATTATCAACGAGAAATTAGTGCTTGCAAAGCGTGACTACGATCAGATGATGGCCTCGCTGACCAATCAGGACTCCAACGATGTGGATGATACATCGCCTACCTACAAGGCTTTGGAGGAGGGTAGTGCTACGCAGTCAAAAGAAGACTTAATCCAGTTTGCTGCTCGTCAACAGAAATTCATTCAGGGTCTGAAGGCTGCTCTCGTGCGAATAGAGAATAAAACCTACGGCATTGACCGTATTACGGGAATGTTGATTCCTGCTGAGCGTCTACGTGCTGTGCCACATGCCACACTGAGTGTGGAGTCGAAGAAACTGGAAAAGGGCAAAAAGTGAGTCAGGGAAATGCACTTATAACTAAAGGGCGATTGGCTGTTATACTTATTATTGCCATCTTGCTCATTGACCAGATTGTTAAGATTTGGGTGAAAACCCATATCGCAGTCGGAGATGTTGTTTTTCAGATAAATGCTTTCGACATCAATTGGCTCACAATGACTTTTATTGAGAACAATGGTGCGGCTGGGGGCTTGCAGATATTTGGCAGTAAAATATTTTTGTCACTTTTCCGTTTGGTTGCTATCATTTTTGTGGGCTATTATATTTGGCTGTTGACAACAAAGAAAGAATATATTCGCTGGGGTTTTTATATCTGTATGGCCATGATCTTCGCCGGAGCGGCTGGTAATCTCATTGACAGTATGTTCTATGGTCTCTGTTTCAGTGCTTCTGGTAGTAGTACTGTCGCACAGTTTGTGGGCTTTGCAGGTGATGGTCATTATGCTGGTTTTTTGGAAGGTAGAGTGGTTGATATGTTTGAGATGCCTTTTACCTTTGTGTGGAATATTGCTGATGCTGCTATAACAATTGGTGTTATCGTGCTCTTGCTGTTCTATAAGAAAGAGATAAACCAAATTTCGTTGAAGCGTGAGTAGGGAGTGGACGATAGTAGGACTGCTGTCGTTGTTTATGATGGCCTGCCAGCCAGGTGTTCCCGGACGGTATATTCAGCCCGATGACATGGAGGATATTCTTGTGGACTATCATATTGCCAGGGCAATGAGTGAGAATGCAGGGACGTTGGATGGCAGCGGAAATTATACTTATAACCTTTATCTGGAATCGGTCTTTCAGAAACATGGAGTGACTCGTGCAGATTTTGATTCATCGTTAGTTTATTACTATACCCGTGCAGATCGTTTCGAGGAAATCTGTAGTCATGTGTCTGAAAGGCTTCAAGATCAGGCGCTTGTCATGGGTGCATCTGAAGGCGATATAGGAAAGTATGCGTCGCTTGACGCTACAGGGGATACTGCAAATGTGTGGACAGACAGGCCGCAGTTGGTGTTACTGACAGTACCTCCCTATAATCGTAGAAACATAGAAGTGCCAATTGACTCGACATTCCGTAAAGGCGATAGTTTCCTCTTTCAGTTTAAGAGTGAGTTTATGTATCAAGATGGTATGAGATCTGGAATTGGTTATCTTGCTTTCCAGTATACAGATACCTTAATAACCAGAACTGTGCGTATCAATACGGGTGGTTTGAACCAACTGCGTATTTCTGGACATAATACCGACCTTGAGAGTATTAGTGGATATTTCTTCTCAGGGGAGGGATCTGAGCGCACGTCAACAACCAGAATACTTTTCTTAAGTAACATTCAATTCATACGTTTTCATGAAGAGGTGAAGCAGAATGAAACAGAAAGTCAGAAAGATAGCTTGTCATCGGATTCTATTGCCAAACGGTTTGCACCAGACACTGTCAGTATTGGAACTCGAAGCATCAGTCGTCATGAGATGGTACCCGTTGACACAGGAATTTCCAAACACTGAATGGTTGAACGGTGATGTGCAGTTGAAACAAGATAATCAGGGTATGTTGAGAGCATACTATCAAGGAAGAATATTAGAATAACTGAATAAAGACTTAAAGATATGAATACTAAATTGCGTTTAGCAGTAATGAATTTCTTGGAGTTCGCCGTATGGGGAGCTTATTTGACCTGTATGGGCAACTATATCTTCGTTGCATTTGGCAAAGAACTTATTCCTTGGTTCTATGCTATTCAGGGCATTGTCTCAATTTTTATGCCAGCCCTTATGGGGGTTATTGCCGATAAATATGTCCAGCCTCAGCGTCTGTTGGGATTGTGCCATTTATTAGCTGGTGGATTTATGATGGGATGCTGGTGGCTGGGACAGTCATCGGCAACACC
>CAMWKM010000058.1 GCA_947174835.1 uncultured Prevotella sp. | reverse complement strand
CCAGACCGAGACCGCGGAAGTCGTGATGTACGATCAGTCCGGAGGTCGTCACATACTGTTGGTTGTCCCATGTCTCGATATAACTGAAGCCGGCAAAACGCTTGTCGCTTTTTCTGAGGGCAATGACGGCCTTGGCTTCCAGCATCTTTTTGGTCAGATATTCGTGGGTGCGCTTGGCAATGCCTGTCCCTCTCACTTTGGCGGCTTCGGCAATGGTGTCGAGAATGGTGTCTACATAAGCCTCGTGTTCGGGTCTGGCTACAAGAACTTCTATTTCTTCCTTATCCATTTCAACGGTTATCGTTTTTTGTGTTCTTTGTTTGTTTATCTTGGGTTTGGTACAACTTCGCTCAGGGCCTCGGTCACTTCCTGATGGCTGCAACCCTCTTTGATGACAACGAAAATGTTGTCATCACCGGCAATCGTGCCTAAAATCTGTGGGATGTTGCTGCGGTCGATATTCCAGGCAATGGCACTGGCATAGCCCGGACGGGTTTTGATAACGCAGATGTTGCCTGAGAACTGGATGCTCACAAACCCCGGCACCTGCATCATCTCGCGGGCGGAGGAAGGGGTGCTGACGCGCTTGTACATGGCTTCGTTGGGCAACACATACACATAGCTGCCGCCCATCGTTGCTGCCTTGGCCACTTTCAGTAGTTTCAGATCGCGGCTCAGGGTTGCCTGTGTCAGTTTGAATCCCTCCTTTTGCAGGGCTGCCAGAAGTTCTTCCTGACTGCCGAGTTGGCGGCTTGAAATAATCAGGCGCAATGCTTCAAGACGTTGGCTCTTCTCTCTCATTTGGTATATTTATTCAACTTTGGGCTGCAAAATTACAAATTTTCCAGCATTCGGCCAAATGTTCCTGCATATTTTCTCACAAATAGAATGCCTAAAACGTGTTGCCGTATGGTTTACGAGGCATATAATAGCATCTTTAGGGTGATGTTTTTCTCCAAAAAGATTTGTAATATTCAGCTTTTTTTAGTATCTTTGCAAACGAAATATCGATGATATGGGTGTTACATTCGACAATACGGAAAAAAAGTTTGTGTTCGATTTCGAGCACGATGGTGCTGAGGATATTGTGAGCCTTACCGGCAATGGCTATCAAGTAGAGGCATTCGGCAAGTGCTTCTACTATGGCTATGAATTTTCTGAGCAGGTCGAAAGCTCTGTACGCACTGCTTTTATAAAGTATGTCAAGTTCACAAAGGATTTGCAGGATACACCTGATTTGACCGCTTTCATCAAGAAAGCTGTTGATAATCTGGGGAAGCAGATTGACCTATATGACTATAATTTGGTTGTTATGCCAGAGTCGTCCAGTAAGGTGAATCAGTATATGTTGCGTTATATCTATCGTTTTGCACAGCCAACTTTGAGAAAAATGGAGTTAGTGAAGTCGTTGCCGTCTACCATCTCCTTTGATATGGATGCCTATGAACAGGCATATTTGAACGATGTATTGGAGAATGGACGTCCGAGATATACTCAGGCTCAGAAGGAAGAGGCCAAGCAATCTGTCAACAAAATGTTGGATTTGATACATCAGAAGGATTATTTTACGATAGCCAAGGATGTCAAGAAGAGCCGGTTCCGCCCTTATATAATGAATTTTCTTAGGTTTGCGTCTAAAGAAGATGAAGAACTCTGCTCGAAGATTCGTCATCAGAACGTGCTGGTGATTGATGATATTACCACGAGTGGCTCAACTTTGAATGAGGTGCTCCGTACACTCAGGATTCTGAATGAAGACAACGACATTACGATCTTTAGCCTCATTGGCCGTAGAGATCTGATGGCAGAGTCGCTATAGATAAACATTATTGCCAATGATGGAAAATCAAGTTAATATAGTTCGGGAAGAGGCTTTGCATTCGTTGCTGGCTGCTTTTGGAGGAAAGGGACGGCTGATGGATGAACTGCTTCGCAAGGAACAGGCGTATGGAAATCCGGTCAGCGAGGAACAGTTGCTGCGTTTGGCTGACCATTTGTGCTCTATTGTTCAGGTTTCCGCTTTGGAGAATCTGGTCGGGCCTCATGTCACGGAAGTGCGTCCCATGGAACTGGAGTGCGATGTGGTGCGATTCCAGAACAACAAGGAGAAGTGGGTGGCTCTCGTGGGGCTGCTCGATGGCTATCCCTATGAAATCTTTACCGGTTTGCAGGACGATGATGAAGGTATCGTATTGCCCAAGTCGGTGACAAAAGGTAAGATCGTCAAGCAGGTGAATATTGATGGCACTAAGCGTTATGACTTCCAGTTTGTCAATACCAGAGGCTACAAGATTACGGTGGAGGGTTTGTCGGAAAAATTCAATCCTGAGTATTGGAACTATGCCAAACTGATCTCCGGTGTGCTGCGTTATCGTATGCCTATTGCCCATGTCATTCGGTTGGTGAGTTCGCTGCAGTTGCAGAGTGAGAGCATCAATACTTGGAAGAATGGGGTGGAGCGTGCCCTGAAGAAGTATCTTCCGGGCAGTGCCGAGGCTGACGACGATCAGCAGGAGGATAGCTTATGATGCGGTGTACCGATGGCATCGTGTTCTTGGAGGATGTCCGCCTCTATGCTTTTCACGGTGTGCTGGAGCAGGAACGCAGGGTAGGCGGCTGGTTTGTTGTCAGTTTGCGTGTCCATTGCAACAGGATAGCGAGGGCCTGCACGACTGATGATGTCGGTGATACCCTGAACTATGCCGTTCTGCTGGATATGGTTCGGCGTGAGATGCGGCAACCTTCCGCTCTGCTGGAACACGTGGCAGGTCGGATTGCGAAAAGCATCTTTGAGCGTTTTTCTGAGGTCGGTGCGGTAGATGTGAGTGTCATTAAGGAAAATCCGCCGATGGGAGGCAATACGGGTGGTGCCGGTGTGGAATTACATTTAATAAATGATAAAACTGAAAGTCGGCCTGCCGGTATTTGATTAAAAAAACGTAATTTTGCAGCCGATAACAAGTCGTTATGGTAAAGAGAATCATATTGTTTCTGTTTTCACTGCTGTGCTGTATGGTGGTAGAGGCTGCCGACAAGCACCGTTTTACGCTGGTCATTGATGCAGGACATGGCGGTAAGGATGCCGGTGCGCTGGGAAAACGGGCTAAGGAGAAAGACATCAATCTGAATGTGGCACTGGCCTTTGGTCGCTATGTGGAGAATAACTGTCCCGATGTGAAAGTCATTTATACGCGAAAGACCGATGTGTTTATTCCGTTGCACGAGCGGGCTGCCATTGCCAACAAGAACAAGGCCGATGTATTTATCAGCATCCATACCAATGCGGTGGCGAGCAAAAAGCCCATCAGTGGATTGGAGACCTACACGATGGGTATGAGACGCTCCGATGAGAAACTCAGTGCCGCTATGCGTGAGAACGATGTGGTGCTCATCGAGAGTAATTATAAACAGCACTATTCCGGTTTCGATCCTCGCTCCCCCGAGAGTTATATCATCTTCGAAATGATCAACGATGCCAATATGGTGGAGAGTGTCGAACTGGCAAAGGCCATTCAGAAGCATGTGTGCCGCACGGCCAACCGTCCCAACAAAGGGGTGAAGCAGGATGCGTTTCTGGTGCTGAGGGAGACATCGATGCCGGCCTGTCTGATAGAACTGGGCTATATCACGACAGCTTCGGAAGAGGCTTGCCTGACTAATCGGCAGAATGTCGATGCTATGGGCAAGGGTATCTATCAGGCTTTTGTGGAGTATAAGAACGGTCGCAACGTCACACCGCCCAAGGCTATGCCTGTCAAACAAGAGACCGTGAAACCTGAACCAAAGGCAGAACCCCAAACAGAACGCAAGACAGAACCGAAGTCTGCGCCCAAGACAGAACCCAAGAATGAACCAGTAAAGCCGGAGACAAAGCCCGTGAAACCGGAGCCTAAGCCTAAGACGGAAACTGAATCCAAGCCGGAGCCGGTAAAGGCCGATACCGTTGAGTTGGCATTTGCTAAGCCTATGCCTGAAAAAGTGGATACGTCAAAGACCGTGATTCCCGAACCGGTAGAGTCGGACCTTCAGCCGGAGCCGATTGAAGCCCCCGTCTTTAAGGTACAATTCATGACCTGTGAACGACAGTTGGAGGCAGGAGACAGTCGGATGAAAGGTCTGACGGGTGTGGAGTCCTATAAGGATGGCAACCTGTGGAAATTCACCGTTGGTTCCTCTACAGACTATGATGCAATACGCAACCTGCGCAAGGAGGTAGCCCTGAAGTTTCCTCAAGCCTTCATCGTCGCTTTCCGGAATGGAGAACGTATCGACACCCAGACTGCCATACAAGAGTTTAGAAATAAGATAAAATAATAAGAGCAACGAGATATGAAGTTTCTGACCAATGAAGTGAAAATCGCCTTGGTGGCTATCGCCGGCATTGCCATCCTGTTTTTCGGTATGCAATTCCTGAAGGGGCTGACCATGTTTTCTTCCGACAATAACTATTATGCCCGTTTCGACGATGTGAGCGGGCTCTCTGTTTCCAGTCCTGTCTATGCCAATGGTTACAAGGTGGGGGTAGTGGAAGGGATTAACTACGACTATACCCGTCCTGATAATATCGTGGCGGTCATTGGCCTTGACAGCAAACTCAGCCTGCCGCGAGGAACGACGGCTGAAATCTCCAGCGACCTGCTCGGTAATGTGAAACTGGAACTGAGGTTCGGTGCCAATCCTGTAGACTTGATTGCCAAGGGCGACACTATCCTCGGTGGCACTCAGCAGGGATTGATGTCAAAGGCAGGCAACATGATGCCGCAGGTAGAGCAGATGTTACCTAAACTGGATTCGATCTTGACTTCGCTCAACACGCTGTTGGCTGATCCGGCCATCCGAAACTCAATGCGCAATGTCGATGAGATGACGGTCAGCCTGTCCGCCACTACCAAAGAACTGAACCGGCTGTCGGCATCGCTCAACACGCAAGTGCCGCAGATGCTGACCAAGGCCGATGGGGTGCTGGCCAATACCGAAGGCATCACCCGTCAGTTGAATAGTCTGGATATTGCCTCGACCATGCAGAAGGTGGATGCCACGATGTTGAACGTAGAGCAGACCACCGCCAAGCTGAATAGCAATGAGGGCACGCTGGGATTGCTGATGCGCGACCCGTGCCTGTATAACAGTATGACCGCGACCATGCAGAGTGCTGATTCTCTTCTCATTGATTTGCGGCAACATCCCAAGCGCTATGTCCATTTCTCTGTTTTTGGTAAAAAAGATAAGTAAAATGGATTTTGTCTAAATAACTCGTTCTGTTGGAATGCCTATTCTTTCGAATGTAACTCTCTGGAAATGAGGAAACGCGATATTTGCAACAGCCTTTATTGGTGAAAAATCGTGAAACATCTTAATCTCCCCAAAGATAGTAAGTTACAGAGTTTGTAAACTGGAGTGGAAAAATCGGACAATTTGCAAGGTTCACAAAAAAATGCGACCTTTGCATTCCGAAAGCAATAACTGAAACAAGCATAATCTGTGCTTTTATAAAAAATAGAATAACGCCCGCGATGCAGAAAAGTCACATGGCGCTTTGGGACAACTGCCTCCATCTGATCAGGCAGAACGTCACAGAGCAGATATATAAAACGTGGTTCGAGCCCATTGTCTTCGAGTCCTACAACGAGCAGGAGAAGACAGTGCTGCTGCAGGTTCCAAGTCCGTACATTTACGAGTATTTGGAACAGTACTACGTGCGCCTGATGGCTTGGGCGCTTACCACCAGTTTCAAGACCAGCGTCAAACTGACCTATCGGTTGGTCATTGATAGCGAACACAAGAAGTTTCAGGAAGTGGAGGGTGACAATCCTGATGAGGTTGAGGCTCCACACCGGGCTACGCGTGGCAACAAAACACCGACGGTGCTTGATGCTGCCATGCCTCAGGACTTGAACCCGCAACTTGATCCGAAGAAGACTTTCGAGAGTTTCATCGAAGGCAACTCCAATAAATTGCCACGCACGGTGGGATTGTCCATTGCCGAGCATCCGGGCAAGTCTACCTTCAACCCCTTCTTCATCTTTGGCCCTTCGGGCTGTGGCAAGACCCATTTGGTCAATGCCATAGGTGTACGCTGCAAGAAACTTTATCCACAGAAGCGGGTGCTCTATGTGTCGGCACGGCTTTTTCAGGTGCAATTCACCGACTCTGTGCGACAGAATACCACCAACGATTTCATCAATTTCTATCAGACCATTGATGTGCTCATCGTTGATGATATTCAGGAATGGGCCAGTTCGCCGAAGACGCTTGACACTTTCTTCCATATCTTTGACCATCTCTTCCGGATGGGCAAGCAGATCATTTTGGCCAGCGACCGTCCGCCCGTGGATCTTTGTGGGGTGAAAGACCGTCTGCTCACCCGTTTCTCCTGCGGTCTTATTGCCGAATTGGAGAAGCCCAACGAGCAACTCTGCATTGATATTCTCAATACCAAGTGTCGTCGCGACGGTCTTAAGATTCCTGCCGAGGTCATTCGCTATATTGCACAGACTGCCAATGGTTCTGTGCGTGACCTGGAGGGTGTGCTCAATTCGCTGATGGCCTACAGTATTGTCTACAACTCTAATATTGATATGCATCTGGCTGAGCGGATTATCAAGCGCTCGGTTAAGGTAGACAACCATCCGCTGACCATCGACGATATTTTGGAAAAGGTATGTCGCCATTATGGCGTGTCGCAGCAAAATGTGTTCAGCAAGAGTCGCAAACGCGAGTTTGTGCAGGTGCGTCAGGTAGCTATGTATTTGGCTCAGAAGCACACCAAGATGCCGGCCTCGCGTATCGGCCAACTCATCGGTGGCCGCGACCACTCCACAGTTCTTCATGGTTGTTCTACCGTCGAACAGCGTTTAAAAGTAGACAAGGCTTTCGTTGAGGATATGAACAGCATAGAACAATCGTTCAAGTTGAAACAATAGCTTGACCGTTTCCAAAACAGAGATTATAGTATATGCGAAATAAGCAAAGAATGAAGGCTCCAAACGGATGGTTTGGAGCCTTCAAACGATGTGTTTGGAGGCTTCAAACGTCAGTACTGAAGCCTTTTGGTTTCATTCTGAACCTTGGGAAAGTGTAAAAAATAGCCTGAAATTACCTTGGAAAAGTGTAATTTATTCTCTGTTTGTTCTTGATTTTGAGCAAAATACAGTACCTTTGTCCCGCAAAGTCGAATTATAATATATGACAACGATGAGAGAGTTATGTGTATTGGTGCTGTTTCTGACAGGGGTAGTCAGCGTTAAAGCTGGCAGTATTGAGGATATCCGGCAGGCCTTGCAGCAGGCATCGGTCTCGCAGGTGCAGGAAAAGGTGTATGTGCATACCGACAATGAATGTTACTTCGTGGGCGATACGCTGTGGTATAAGGCCTATGTGGTGCGGGCTGACAACCTTCAGCCTACCGACATGAGCCGCATCCTCTATGTGGAACTGCTGTCGCCCGACGGGTTGTTGGTGGAACGTCAGCAGGTGGTGGTCAGTGGTAAGGGCTATACCTGTGGTCAGTTTGAACTGCGCGACTCGCTCTATAGCGGTTACTACGAACTGCGGGCCTACACCCGCTGGATGCTCAACTTCAACGTGCGTCACCATCGTTATAGCGTCCACGACACTTGGCATTTCTACAACAAGCAGATGGCAGCCGACTATTTTCGGTTGTGGGATGGTCTCTACTCGCGTGTGTTGCCTGTCTATAGCAAACCCGAGGAGGCCGGTGACTACGATGCCCGCCGTATGTACCAGCGTCCGAAGACACGGCTGCCGCAACGGAAAAAGGATAATCTCATCGTCACCTTCTATCCGGAGGGCGGCCATCTGGTGCAGGGCGTGGAGAACCGTGTGGCCTTCGATGTGGTCGATCAGCACGGTGAGGCCATTAATATTCAGGGAATCCTTGAGGATAACGGTCGTCAGACCGAAATCCGCACCGACTATATGGGGCGCGGCTCTTTTGTGGTGACGCCCACCGACAATCGGCTAAAGGCTCGTTTCACCTTTCGGGGCAAGGATTACAGCATCAACCTGCCGAAAGTCGAGGAGCAGGGCATGGCCATTCGTCTGGAGGGCAACAGGGTGACTATTGCCGGCATAGGACTGCCGCAGGACAGGGAATATGGTGTCTCGGTCTTGCAGGGCGGGGTGCTGAGATACTTTTCAGGATTGGAAGGAACCGTCGGGACGCTCAAGGAGATCACCCTGCCGATAGACTCGCTGCCCACCGGCGTGAACGATTTGACCGTCTTCGACAGCGAGGGACGTATCTGGGCCGACCGCCTCTTCTTTGTCAACCATCACGAATATGAGAAGACGGTGATACCGTCGACAATCGATCCCACCCACACATACGCTCCTTACGAACGCATCGAAGTGCCGGTGCAGTTACCTGAGGTCACCGGGCCGACCGTCTTTTCGTTGTCTGTCCGCGACCGTAATACCGACGAGCCTTCCTATGATGACGGCAACCTGATGACATCGATGTTGCTCAGCAGCGAACTGCGCGGCTTCATAGCCCGTCCGGCCTACTATTTCGAGAAAGACGACGAGCAGCACCGCCGCCACTTAGACCTACTGATGATGGTGCAGGGCTGGCGCAAGTATAAGTGGCAGGAACTGAGCGACACCGCCCGCCAGATGCGCTATCAGCCAGAGACGAGCATGACCGTGGAGGGAGCCGTCTATAAGACTCTAAGCATCAACGAGGTGGAACCCGATGAGGTGGGCAACTGGCAGAATGGGGTAGGGATGCTGGCTCGCAAGAGCAACATCAACGAGGATACAAACGATCCCTTTGCCGACGATGGGCAGGACGCTACAGCAGAAATAAACAATGATGCCAATGAGACCATAGAATATGGCAATATTGGCTCGGCCAACGACCATGTGGGCGTGAATCATGGCAATCTGAAGCGTGAGGTGTTGGTGGAGGCTGAAATAACGGTAAACGGAAAATATGCCGGTTCGGTGCAGAAGACGCAGAACGGTCGTTTCCTGTTTCAGGTGCCGCCGTTCTATGGCTATGGCTATCTGAAGATGAAAGCCTATAAGGAGAACGACTCTATCAAGAAGAACATGGCCTCGCATAAGGACACCAAGGTTTTCGACGAGGATGCCTATCCCGATTTCTACGTGAAGCGCGACCTGTTCTATCCCGTGTTTACCCGCGACTATGACTACTACGAGAAGCACCAGCCCGACTACGATGTCGAAATGCTCATCGACACTCTTTCGGAGTTTTCGATGGAGAACAACGTGTATGAACTGGGCAATGTCAGCGTGAAAGGCCGCCGGCGCGGTCGTCGTGCCATCGACTGGAAGAAACCTGCCTATGTGCTCGATGCCTACGACCTCTACAATGAGATGACCGATCGTGGCCTGTCGTTTGGTAAACTTGATATGCGTCAGTTCCCCGTACAGGTGTGCCGTCTGCTCTATGGCAACATGAACCGCTATAACTCGTTCCGGGTAGACGGGCGCATTGACGGTGCTACCTACTATCGCAACTACTCGCCGGTGAGCGGCAACAGCGAGGCAGAGAAAGCCGGCCTGTTCCGTGCCAACCGCACGCCCCAGTCCATCTACCGCAACCTGAAGCTGAAGCGCCTGCAGGATATTCGCGTGTTCAGTGACTATGAGCCGCGCACCGAAGACTCAACGATGGTGGAAAACCACTATCAGGCCGATGCCACCGTGGAACTGGTGACCATTCCCAACGATGGTATGCAACTCTCGTTTCGCGACCGCCATATCGTGCTCAACGGTATCAATACGCCGGAACAGTTCTATCGTCCTGACTACAGCAACCTGCCGACCGATGCACGGCCTGCCGACTACCGTCGCACGCTCTACTGGAACCCTAATGCGGTGACCGATGAGGAAGGCCGTTTCACCGCCACTTTCTTCAACAATGGCAAGGAGACCCGCATACGCATGACCGCCGCCGGGGTTACCGGCGACGGTCGCTTGCTCTACAGTAAGTAGTTTCTTTCTTATTTAAAAACCTTATAGGTCTTGCCGCCTCTGCGGATGATGTAGAGTCCGCGCTGCATATCGCTGCGCTGGCGACCCTGCATATCATAGATTTGTGTCGGGCGGTCGCTGTCTTTCTCAACCTGCTCAATACCGGTCATGTTGACCGAATGGATGATGAGCGTATCGGGAATGGAGGTAGACGACTTTTCCAGATTCTTCATGCTCAGGGCAATCACGTAGTCGCCCTCCTGTTGGGCTGTACCTTTCAGTCCGAAGGTCTTGTAGGTGGCATCGCTGATACGGCTCATGTCTGCGGGTACGGCAAGAGGTTTTCTTGTGCCGTCGGGTGTGAATGAAGCCTTGATGGTGATGCTTGAGGCATAGTGAACGGGAACCACAATTTCAAAGTTCTCACCCATATTGACGGTATATTCCTTCTTCGTCAACTGCGGTTTCATGGCGTCGGGCAGGTAGTAGCCTAAGTGCGGTGGCTGGTTGTAGGCCGTGTTCTGCCAGCAGATGCCCATGCGGTAGGTGTGGTCGTGCATCAGTGTGGGCAGACGGTAGGCCGTAGGTGTGTTCGTGCTGTAGATGGCAATCTGGTCGGCACCGTTGTGCAAGATGATTTCCTCGCGCCAGTCACCTAAGATGTCAGCTTGCAGGTTGGGCGTTGCCTTGGTGCTGTTGCACGACGATGCAGGGCCACCCTGATTGTATAGATCCTTGCCGTTGATATAGATGCGGCTGGTGCCGTTGCCGTTCCATCCGTCAATTTTGTTGCCGTCGAGCAGTTCGTCCTGCAGGTTGCCGTCCCAGTAGATACGGAAGTTCAGCGATGTTGAGCCTGATGACACCTGTTCGCCCGTAAGGGCACTGCGCTGTTCGCGTGCAGCGGCAGAACTGAAATAGAAGCCGTGGAAGTTGGCGTCTAATTGTGCTGCCATACCGCGACCGTTGTCCACACCGGCTGGTCCGCCTTTGGCGAGAATCTCACCCGTAGCGGCATCGTGTAGATCCCAGGCATAAGTGCCTTTCTCTTCGTGCACTTGGAAAAGCTCCAGTCCGGGGCGATCAGGGTTCAGGTCGCTCAGATGAATGGCATCGCCGTGCCCGAAGCCCGTGCCATAGAGCAAGGTGCCGTCGTTGTTCAGGGCTGCCGAACCCCAGATCACTTCGTCGCAGCCGTCACCGTCGACATCGCCAATAGACATATTGTGGTTACCATTCTGGAACATCGTACCGCTACCGCTGCCGCTGGTGGGCTTGCAGCCGGTGTATGTCTTTGTGGTTTCCTGACCCTCGGCATCGTAGGTGGTAACCTTGTAGCTGGAACCATTTCTGTGTTCGCTGAGCCATCTGGGGTGCAACTGTTTGCCGTCGAAGCTCACGGCCCAGACAAAGGCGTAAGTATAGTAGCCGCGACAGAAGATGCCGCTGGCGTTCTGATCGGCACCGTCGATATAGGCCACACCGGCCAGATAACGCTCGCCTCGGTTGCCGTAACTGCCGGTGTCGCTCTTTCCGCTGCGTGTGTCCCAGTTGAAAGTGCCTGCGGCTGCGCTCAACGCGGATTTGGCGTTGCGATTGGGATTATAGGCAATGGTATGGATGGCCTCGCCCGTCAGTCCGCTGAACACTGTCAGATATTCATGACCACCGTTGATGCGCCCACCACCGGCAGCAGCATAGTCCTTGGTGTTGTCGGCTGACTTGATAGTTTCGTCTGTGGTAGCCTGATTCACGTATTGGCCTTTACCGTCCTTCGAGCCGGGAGCCGTCTTCAGCATCATCTCGGCCTTGCCGTCGCCATCGAAGTCGTAGACCATGAATTGCGTGTAGTGGGCACCTGCGCGGATGTTTCGGCCCAGATCAATGCGCCACAGTTTCGTGCCGTCCAGCTTGTAGCAGTCGATAAACACATTGTCGGTGATGCCGTTCTGCGAGTTGTCCTTCGAGTTGTCGGGATCCCACTTGACGAATATCTCATACTGTCCGTCACCGTCCACGTCGCCCACCGAGCAGTCGTTGGGGCTGTAGTTGCCACCGTTGGCACCCGTGGCAGGGCGGTCTAAGTTCAGAATCTTGTAGGTGTTGCCCCATGCCGTGGCGGCTTCACCGGTGCTTACGATCTCGCCATTCACTTTGGTTACCACCTGATAGGAGGAAGTGGCCGTGCCGCCGGCATCTACATAATTAGTGGTGTAGAGGTCTGAGGCAATCTTGTTGCCGTCGCGCAGCAGGTCAAAAGTCGTTGTTGACTCGTCGTCGGTGCCGAGAAAACGCCAACTGACGAAGTTTCCTTTGCCGCCTGCAGCGGTCAGAGCCACCATGCCGCGGTCTAATCGTTCCATCTGGCTGACCGGTGTTGTCTGTGCATTAGTAGCAACGGCTGCCGATGCCAGTAGCGTCATGGCATAAAGTCTAAGTCTGTTCATGTTCTTTGTTTTTGTAATAAATCAGTCTTCTAATTGATAGTAGTCGGGTGCAAAGATACGCCTTTTTCCTGAATAACAAGAAAATGGAAGTGTTTTTAATTGTTAAATCAATTGACTTTTACTGCGGTTTGTATATAGGTGTGGATTTTTTTTTCGTACTTTTGCAGCGTCTATTTAATAACTAATTTAATTATGAGGAAACTACTTACACTCGTATGCTCCGTGTTGCTGCCGGTGAGCTTGATGGCAGCCGATGGTGATGTGACCATGACCGTTAGCGGCATGACTACCAAGATGTCTGATGGAACGTGGAGCGTCAATATCAACAGTCAGGGACGTGTCAGTTCGTTGAAGCGCAAGGGGACGGAGTTCCTGGGTGGACAGACCATCTATTTCGACTATACCACTACTGCAGGTAATCAGGGACTCAATCCCTCGAAAATGACAGTCATCAAGAATACCTCCGACTATTGCGAGGTGCTCTACAGTGCCACTGCGGGCAACACCATCTGGGAACAAGGCTATATCATGCGCAAGAATGCCCCCGGACTCTATACCTACGTCATTGCTACAGGCACTGCTACCTCGGTCAACGAGCCTGTCAAGGAAGCCCGCGTGTGCAGTCGTCTGGACGGCTCGATGCTCAATGGCTATGTGGATTATCGCATGAACGGGCGTATTCCCTCCAACAGCGAGATGGCTGAGGCCGAGAAAGAGGCCAATACCATACAGGATGCTACCTACAGACTTGCTGACGGCAGCATATACACCAAGTACAACTGGGCCAACTACATTGAGCGCGATACCCTGCATGGACTCTATGGACTGAGCAACAACTACTATGGATTGTATAATATCCCTGTGTCCTACGAATGGATCAACGGTGGTTGTGAGCGGCAGGAACTGACGGTGCACGCCACCAGCAAGTCGCCTATCACCATACAGATGCTTCAGGGTGAGCATTTCGGTGGTCAGGCTATGGTGCTGAATGAGGGTGAGCAGAAACTCTATGGGCCGTTCCTGATTTTCCCCACTTATAGTAGGGACCCTGTTGCCAGTGCCCGTATCCGTGCCAATCAGGAGGTAGAGGAATGGCCTTATCAGTGGTTTGAGAATGAGCTTTATCCCCGCGAGCGTGGTATTGTGAAGGGACATCTCGACGTCACTACCGGACAGCGTAACGACAGCGTGCGCATCATTCTTGCTCAGGAGAAGGGTAAGGATCCCATTGAGATGATGCACGGCTATCAGTTCTGGACGCTGACCGATGCCAATGGTGACTTTATATTAAAGAATGTACGTCCGGGCGCGTACAATCTATATGCATACGCCAAGGCCGGTGAGGTGACCGATATGCTGGAGTTGGACGATATTACCGTCACTACTGGTGACAACGACTTAGGCACCGTTACGTGGACACCTAAAAAATATACTCAGATGCTGTGGATGATCGGCCAGAACGACCGACGCAGCAGTGAGTTCCGTTATAGCGATGTCGTTCGTCAGTATGGTCTGTGGGAGCAGGTGCCCAAAAGCCTCACCTATACCATCGGGCAGAGCAACGAGAAGACCGACTGGTATTATGCACAGACGCAGAAGGGCGGCACATGGACTGTCAAGTTCAATCTTGACGAGCGTCCTGCCGGGCGGGTGTATCTCACGGCTTCTATTGCAGGCTGTTCCGGCACAGGGTCGACTGTCAACGTGAAGGTCAACGGCACATCGAGAGCCACCTGGAAACCCGGTGTCAACGATGCCTGTATCTATCGCAGTGCCGTGAATAGTGGCCGCCACTACCTCTATACAGTTGATTTTCCGAATACCGGTCTGAAAGTAGGGGAGAACACCCTTACTCTTGAGTACACCGGTGGCGGCAGTAAGGACGGCATCATGTATGACTGCATCAAGATGGAGGCAGGCACTCCCGTTACCACTACCGCTATTCGCGATGTCAACAGCAATGGCACGTCGGTAGTTAGTCCTGCTAAATACCTCTATCAAGGTCGACTTGTCATAGAGAAGGGGGGAGTACGCTACACGATAGACGGAAAGAAACTGAGATAAATATAAAAACTGGTGGAATAAAATAAGCCTGTCCCTTGCGCAAGAGACAGGCTTTTCATTTCCTTTTATAGTGCATGGAAAATAGCCGTAACTACTTATTGCACTTGTTTAAAGTGCTACAAAGGTACGATAAATTAATTAATTAAACAAGCTTTTCGACGAAAATTATAGTTTTTTTGCATCAATCCCAGTGTTTTGGGTGATAATGTTCATCACATTCTCGTCTTTTACTTCATTAAATGCTCTTTTCATTGCATCACGTAAATCTGCGACTCTATTGTTCGAAACTTTGCTCAACAGGTATTTAAGAACCTCGTATGTACCTGCCAAATTGGTAATCTGGGATGGATTGAGCTTTACCGGTTCTGCATTTGGCAATGCTCCTGGAACTTTATAGTCAAAGATTACCTTTCCATGGGCGCAGCTATTACGTAAGCGCCGAATAGCATCCATATAATCAGAGAACTGATTGGGGGATCCGATTCCGAATTGTTTGGAAATCTTGCTCCTTATGATACCATCCTTGTCCTTCAGGTTGTTGAACAACTGAATGACAATTCCTAAAGACATAAACTCTATCGCCTTCCATGAAGGAGCATAACTGCGGTTATGCCTCTTTTTGTCACGGATTATCACCATTTCCCTGTCAAGGATTGTAAGGGCATGCTTGTAGTCATCACTCTCCAGAAATTCATTTTTCACACAATTGCTATCCACATACCAAAATGGGTTGTCGTTCCAGAAATTGGATACCTCATAGATGAGCTTGGTTCTGAAGTTTATCTCTATCCTACTGATGTATTTAAGGAAAATGTTACGCACATCAAAATCAAAGTAATACAACTGTATTACGTTCTCGAACACCGTACCTTCTTTGAATTTGTGGGTTCTTCTCTCTACGCGAGGGAAAGTATCCTCAAATGGGAACCAGTAGAATCCCAGTCTATAGTATCCAATGTCAAGAAGGTTTTCTCTCATTTTCTTTTCATTACCGAAGGTCATACCTCTTTCCTTCAGTAAGTCAATCTGCCTATCTATTGTTGTGGCGAACTTTTCTTTTACCTTGTCCATATTTACAATTTGGATACAAAAGTACGAAATTCTCAGTAAATAGACAAGAATATAGGAAAAATAACACAATTTTAACGGCTTAAATTTGAGCCAAAGGCATTTCTGCCAATGGCTTAAGAGTTAAAAAAGAATAAAAGGGGATATGAAACAGCAACTCTTTCCTCATTTCTCCGTATATTTGCAGCACCAAATGTATTTTATTAACTAATTTAAAACAAATTTCAAATGAAAAAACGTTTACTTCTTAGCCTTATGGCTATGTGCATGGCTGTTGCAGGCTTTGCTCTGTCGAACGGGGAATTCGTCTACACTCCTCAGGGACGTTTCCAGATCACAGGCGAAAACCTGAACGCTAACAGTGCATTTAACGATTTTGCAGGTTGGACGCTCGTCTCTGCATCTGCAGACAAGACGCTGGCTGACCAGTTCAATATTAATGGTAATGGCGCTCCTGGGGGGGGCAACTCCGTACAGAGCTTGGATGCTACGGCCGGTGAAGGTATGTACTTCAAGTTCGAGCCTACATCTGCCAGCGAGTCATACGTTGTCAGCTTCAAGATGAAGGGCGCAGTTTTGAATAATATACGTGCTAAAGTTGCCACTGATGTTGCCGTGAATGAAAATGTTGTAAAGGTTTTCGGTGACACTGACGGTACATACGCTGATGCAACTGATGAAGTGGTGTGCAACACTGCAGAGGAGTTGACTGAGGACTGGCAGACCTTCAACTATGCCATCGTCGGTGATGGCACTGCCCGCACCTATTTCATCTCTTTCACAGGCATGCTTACCAATATTGAGATTGCCGATCTTCAGATTGCTCCTGCCATGCAGTTCGCTGACCTCCGTCAGCGCGATGCTATGCTGAACAAACTCAATACTTACAAGAACGTCTATGACTGGGATGCCGCCTTGCTCGAAGATTGTGGCTATAACGATGTTATTGCAGGTCTGGAGGCTATCGGTGACGAGAACGGTCAGGATGAACTTAATGAACTGTTGGAGACAGCTACTGAGGTGCTGGCTGAGTTCCAGCAAGCAAATATGGATGACTATACTGATGGTCACTATCTGGGCATAAAGACCACGAGTGGTAATACGCAGAAAGCGAACGAAATAGATGGTTGGACGTGCTACCCTGCTGGTCGCGGTTTCTGGAGCAGTGGTGCTTATCCTGATATGGGTCACTACGCAGGAAATACTGCTTGGCAGTATGGTGCTGTTGACGATCCTATGGGTGTCAGTCTTCAGAAGACACTTGATCCCGGTTCCTATGTATTTGCCATCGAGGGTAATGCTGCCCTTCGCGAGGCATCATCTTCTAGTTCTTGGACTATCAACGAAGGTTGGAAGCCCGCTTATGCTGTGGCTTATATCGTGAAGATGGTCGATGGTGTTGCTACTGATACGATCGTGTCTGTAGTACAGGGCTTGGAGCCCGTCAACTATACTCAGTTCCTTGTTGCTGCAAAGATTGAGGAGAGCGCTACATACGAGATTGGTTTTAAGGCTTATTGTAAGGAGGCTTACAAAACTTTGAAGAACGGTTCTGTGGTTTATGTGAGAAATGCTTCTATCTGGGGCAAGAACGACAACAAGTACAACCAGAAACAGCTTGGCTATGAGGCTGATGTCCGTGAGCAGATTACTACAGGACGTACCCAGTTGACTACTGCTACCGAAAATATTGCCAATGCTGACTATCTCTGGGGCAAGGCCGTACTTCAGGCTTGTGTAGATACTGTTGAGGTCAAGATTGCTGCCTACGAGCTCCTGAGTCAGGATGACATCATTGCCACTTATGAGGAAGATTATGTAAAGTCAACTTCTGCGGAGACCGGTTATCTCGTGTACACGATTTATCAGGAGGCTGTAAAGGATATTATTGCTGCTAATAAGAAATTTGCTGCTGTCAACGACACACTGAATTCAATGCAGGCTGTCATTGACGCTGCCGAGGCTACATTAGGCTTGCGCATCTATGATGCTGCAACCGGTAAGGATGCCTTGAAGGCTGCCATTGCCAAGGCCAAGGAAGTGCAGGCACAGATGAAGGCCGCACAGTACAGCGAGGAGAATGCTGCCGCTATCGTGGCTGCCAACGCTGCTCTCAATGAGGCTATTGCCCTGTTCAAGACCACCGTTCCCGCTTCGGCTATCACCACTGTTGTTGACATCGACTTCGCACAGGATGCAACGCTTAGCGACGCGACAGGTCTTTACAGTATTGCCGGCAACAAGGGTTCCATGGAGTTCTCTACGTTCTCAACAGCTGATGTAACGGTTGACAATGCCTTCGAGCAGGGTCTTTGGTCTAACGGCGAACAGCTCTATAAGGGTTACCTTCGCGTTGGTAACGGTACAGGTACTGTCACCTTCGATCCCACAGAGGCCGGTTCTATGGGTACTAACATCCTGAAGGTTAGCTTCGATTTCTATCTTCAGGGTCTCAGCAAACGATATGTTGGCGTATTCCTGAAGGATGAGTTGGCAGAGAACAATGTTGCTGCTTTCTATGCTAATTATTACGACAATGCTATTGAACAAAATACCTTTGGTATTGAATTGGGCAGTTTGAAGTATGGTTCAGGCAGCAGCTACAGTGATGCAGCTCCTGAGGGTGCAGAAGGTGCAGGCGCTACTACATGCTCAAAGAACTCGTTTGAGTTTATCTTCGACTTCGGTGAGGGTTCTATGTATGCTACAACGGTTTCTGGCAAGGGTACTGTAACAACTGAGAAGATGCAGTTCGACGGTACTGTTCCTTATAGCTTCATCCTCCAGTGTAACTATAACGTAGCCGTTCGTCGTCCTTGGTTCAACAACCTGAAGGTTGAGCGTATCGCTGCCGGTGCAACCGATAAGTTCGTGCCTACTGGTATCGAGGAAGTGAATACCGCTGATACTAAGGTCGTTGCTCCCACGAAGGTCTTCAAGAATGGCCGCATCGTTATCAACGGCAAGTATGGCATCAATGGTATGCTGATCAAGTAAGATTTGATTGATATTATAGAGCCTCCATTACAAATGTGATGGAGGCTCTATTGTTTTAGGAGTTTTATTTGAACGCAAAGATATATAACAACATTTTTTCAAGAAAAAATGTTGTTTTATAACGTCATAACGTCACTTTTTGGTATATATCATTGAATGTTAGCCGTTTACAAAGTGACGTTATGTGTTTGAAACGTCACTAAACGTCACTAAACGTCACTTTTTGGGGATATAATGCTCTCCAAAAGCCTAATTGAGGCAGTCAGTCGGGGCGCGTTTCTCCCATGTTTCACATAGGTAAGTATGGTGTTTATGCAGGAAAAACACCATGTT
>CAMWKM010000057.1 GCA_947174835.1 uncultured Prevotella sp. | reverse complement strand
AAATGCCGACCATTTGATAATCAATTTTTATACACCCCCCATTTGATTATCTTTTAACCCCTAAAAAGGTATCTTTTCAGAAAGCATCTCCCGAACAGCAAGACACCGCTTGGCATAAAGAGAATTTGTTTAAAATTTCCCATATAAAGATACGAAATAATTCGGAAATAATTTGTAACTTTGCCGCAAAATATATCACGCTATGGCACTGAACTTGAACAAGAACTTGAAACTCTACTACTCCATCAAGGAAGTAGCTGAGATGTTTGACCTCAACGAGAGCACGCTGCGCTATTGGGAGACCGAGTTTCCGTACCTAAGACCTAAGACATCCGGGGCCAACAAGGTGAGGCAGTACACGCAGAAAGACATCGAACAGATCAAACTGATACACAACCTGGTGAAGGTGCGCGGTTTCAAGTTGGCTGCTGCCAAACGTATCATCAACCATAACCGCAACGGTGCCGACAAGACAGCCGACGTTCTGAACAGACTGATTGCCATTCGCGATGACTTGCAAGAACTGAAACGGCAGATGGACAACCTTGAGTAGTCCATCTGCCGTTTATAACATCAAAGGGGAACGCGGTTCCCCTCGATGTGTTTCTCATCCACTTATTTCATCATTTCGCGAATAGCGGCCTCAAGTTGCGGGTCGCGACCGTTGATATAGTCCTCAGGAGTATTATAGACCTCAATATCGGGGAACAATTCCTGATTCTCCATATACTGTCCTTTCATATCCTTCTTGCCGACCTGCGGGATGCCGAAGACGAGGGAACGGTCCATGAGTGTTTCCCACCAGACGCTAGTGGCCGTGCCTGCCACGGCAGAACCAATGAGCGGCCCAATGCCCAGTTCGCGATAGACCCAAGGAAAGCCACTGCCATTGGAGTAGCAGTCTTCATTCATCAACACACACGACTTGCCTACCCACTTGTTCAACGGGTCGCGCCCCACATACTTGTCACGTGGCACGAAGTTATGATAGAGACGTCCGCTAAGCAACGTACAGAGATCATCGTGCAGCCATCCGCCGCCATTGTAGCGCTCGTCCACAATGACAGCCTTACGGTTGCGGTTCTCATCGCTAAGCAAATCGCTGTAGACCTCGCGGAATCCTTCGCTGTTCATCGACTTGATGTGCACGTAAGCAACCTGACCACCCGAGAGACTGTCCACCAAGTGGCGATTGCGGTCTACCCATCGCTTGTAGACAAGCGTGCTCAGTTGTGACTGACTGACGGGTTTGACAACCACATCAAACGTCTGCCCACCCTGTGGTTTGCGCACGGTGACACGAACCGGCTTATCAGCCTTTCCGTCAAGCATCCAGTTATAGTCTTCACCGGCCTTGATGGAATGGCCGTCTATCTGCTCAATGATGCAGCCGGGAGTAACGCCTGTATTCCTGACGGCAAAGGGACCGCGCTTGATGACTTCCAAAACACGCAGGCCGTCACCATCGTAGTCGGGATCGAAAAACAGACCCAGACTGGCGGTCTTCAGCGTAGCACCTTCCGGATAGTATCTGGCTCCCGTGTGAGAACCGTTCAACTCGCCCAGCATCTCACTGAGCATATCACGGAAATCATAGTTATTGTTGATGTGGGGCAGAAAACGCTCATATGTCGTGCGATAGCCTTCCCAGTCGATTCCATGTATATTGGGATCATAGAATTTATCATTGACCTGCCGCCAGACGTGGTTGAACAAATACTCACGCTCTTGATAAGGTTTCCAACAAAAGGGAGCCTCGAAGCTGACTGCCTCCTGCTTGTTCTTAGCAAGATCGAGTTTCTTTATGCCTTTCGACAACAGATATAGGTGCTTGAAATTCTTATCGGCCTGCATATTTCCACCACCGACACCCTTTATCACCAGTTCCGTCTTCCGCTCGCGCAAGTTATTACACCACAAATCATAACCATCCTCGAACATTGCCTGATAGTAAAGGGTGTCACCACCGGGCGACAAGATGGCATCACCCAGATGGCTGGAGTTAGCCGTCAGGCGCAAAATGCGATCGCGGGCATTATCAAGATCGAAAGACAATTCCACTGTTTTCCGGTCTTTGTCATCTTTCTTCTGCTCTGTCTTTTTCTTATCCTTGTCGTCTTTCTTTTCTTTCTGCTCTTCTTTGTCTGCCTTTTCAGCCTCTGCCAGCAGTTCCTTTTCTTCCTTGCTCATACGGAAGCGTTCATAGGCATCAAGGTCGAAGAACATGATATATACATCCTCCTCTGCTCCCCAACTGCCATGACTGCGATAGCCGGCACGATCGCTGGAGTAGATCATGGCCTTGCCACCCATTGCCCACTTGGCGTTGCTGTCACTATAGCCGCTGTTTGTCAGGTTATGCACCTCACCATTGCCGGAAGCACTGACCAAAGCCACATCGGGACTATGCCAGCCACCCGTGCCAATATAACTGCAAAGTAGCCAACGGCTGTCAGGACTCCACTCAAACCACAGGTCGCCGTCGGCATAGGAATATTGATACTTGCCATCCAGCACCGTCCGTACGGCCTTGGTCTGCAAATTCATGACGCACAGGTCGCCACGATTCTCAAAGAAAGCAATCTCCTTGCCATCAGGACTGAACTGAGGCTGCTGTGAAGTATTGTCGGTCTTGGTCAGCTGTTCTTCTTTCAAATCGGTAGCATAGGCAAACTGTTTTTCATTCTTGTTGACAATGACAGTGCGATAAATCTGCCACACACCATTGCGCTCGGCAGCATAAACCAGACTGCGTCCGTCAGGCGAGAAGCTGACGTTGCGCTCCTGTTCCGGCGTATTGGTAATCTGGCGCGTCGTCTTATAGTCGACAGAAGTGACATAGACATCGCCGTGCATGACAAAGGCTACTTCCTTGTTCTTGGGCGATACGCTAATTTCCGTAGCTCCGGAGGTATTGATGCTGCGCACCAGATCGCGATCGTTACAATCGGCCACTATATCAACAGCAACCTTCTGTTCCGCACCATCCTTATTGATATATATTTCACCGTCGTAGCCATAGCATAACATCCCGTTGCGGGCAGCGGTCAGAAAGCGGACAGGGTTCTTCTCATGCTTGGTAATCTGCTGCTCACCCGTACCGTCCACATTGCGTTTCCACACGTTAAACGTACCATCACGCTCACTGAGATAGTAGAAAGACTTGCCGTCGGGAGCCCATACCGGTGTCCTATCCTCACCACGGAAGGAAGTCAGACGAGTAAACTGCTCACCGCGTTTCAGCCAAATGTCGCGCGTAATAGCACTCTGATGATGCTTGCGGAATGTGTCCTCATAGCCCTTGCAATCATGATAGAGCAGGTCACCCTGAGAGTTGATGCTGATATTTTCCATCGTAATGGGCGAGAATAGACGAGGACGGCCTCCCTCTATGCTGACCTCATAGACCTGCGGAAACACACTCTCCGGCAACAGACTGGCCTGAACCGTCGTCATCTGTGAACTGCTGAACAGCACATTCTGATTGTCCTTGAAAGCAATGGGAATCTCGTTGGCACTATGAGTCGTCAGACGTTTAGGCGTGCCTCCCTGATGGTTCATGACATAAACATCAAAACCTCCCTCACGATCAGAGGCGAAAGCAATCTGCCGACCATCAGGACTCCAGACGGGATAAGCATCATAGGCAGCATTAGTGGTCAGCTGACGTGCCTGTCCACCTGTCGCAGACACAGTATAGATGTCGCCTTTGTAGCTAAAGGCAATGGTCTGTCCATCAGGCGAAATGGCAGGAAAACGCATCCAAAGGGGATTGGCTTGCGCTAAGACGGTCACAGAGACCATCATGAGCACGGTCATGAATAACTTCTTCATAGTCATCTCATTCATTAGGATTCCACTGGTCATTGATGCTGAAAACACGCTCCTTCGTTATCTGCTGAGCCTCCTTTTTAGAGAGTTGACGACTCCACTCGACACGCTTATCGGTAGCGGCTCCATCACCTGTATTCTCAAACTCAAGATAACGGGCCGTTTGCTCGCGCTCTTTCTGCCAGTGATGCCAACCCTGAGGACGAATCTGACCGGGCAGCTGACAGTGCATGAAGAGTGTATAGGCATAGTCGCGCCACGGGCGGCCTAAATACACTTGCTTCACATCCGCAGCCACTGTGATGGTGCAGTTATTGAAAATATACCCATAAGCTACATTCTGAGGTGTAGAGGCAGCCGTGATATAGCTATTGGCCTTGCAATAGATGTCGCAGTGCTCGAACCAAACGGTTGACGGGCCAAAAATAAAATCGGTGGTTCCTTCGATATAGCAATCCAGGAAATAGAGACGTGTGCCGGTCATACCTGTGTACACGGTGTCCTGATTGCCCAGAAAACGGCAGTTGATGAACTTGAGACGGTCGCCCTCCGTATGCAAGGCCACTGCCTGTCCCAGACGGGCAGCGTTGTTCTCAACGGTGATATTCTTCAGCGTAATATCGTTACCCTCAATCCTCAGCGTATAAGTACGGAAAGTACCCATGCCATTCGGACGTTCAGCAGTCTTGATGTTAGCATGGTCGTCGTAGGTGATAATGGTTGCATCTCGATCCTCGCCGCAGATTTCAATGTTCTGCAACCACTGGGGAACAATGAGTTTCTCCTTATAGATACCTTTCTTGACAAAAATGACCTTATGATAGTCCATGAAGGCACGGCACACTTCGATTGCTTCATCAATGGTGCGGAACTCGCCTGTTCCATCGCGTGCCACAACAATGGTATCAGGGTTGTCATACTTGCTGGCAGCATTTGCCGAAAGGGCAGCCAACAGGGGTAGCAGTAGAGTCAGTATTCTTTTCATTTGTTTTTAGTATTGTGTATAGTTGTTCTTACATAATCTGTGAAATCTCCTTCAGATCGTTGACCTCTTTCAGGCTGTCGATGATGGCTTTCACTTCCTCGCGGTCGTGTACACGCAATTCAATAGAGCCATCGAAGATGCCATCATCCGTAGTAAAGGTTAGTTTTCGGATATCAACACTAAGCTGATTGGAGATGACGCGCGTCACTTCATTGACCATACCACGACGGTCAATGCCAGCCAAACGGATAGTGGCATCGAAAAAGAGTTTCTTATGCATATCCCACTTCACATCGAGAATACGATTGCCAAAACTGGCCTTGAGTTTATTGGCTACAGGACAGGCACGTTTGTGAATTTCTATGCGGTTGCAATTGTCGATATAACCCAAGGTATCATCACCGGGGATAGGATGGCAGCACGTTGGAAACAGGTACTGACGGATGTTTTCCTCATTGATGTAGATAGGTTTCTTGCGATTGAACTTCTCCGGCACAATAAACAGGGCTGGCTGTTCGTTCTTCTCTTCTTCCTTTTTGGCCTTGACGAACGGCACAAACTTGCGCCAGCCGCCTCCACTATCGTTTTTCTTCTTATTCTTGCCTTTCAGTTCGTCAATATCTTTCTCACCCAGAATAACGTGTTTCTCACCCAAAGCCTGATAGAACTCCTCGCGACGGCCTATGTCGTGATATGTTGCCAATTGATCAATGATAGCGGGTGTCTGCTCGAAACCATTCTTTTGCAGCCAATTACCTAACAGTTCCTCACCGGCCTTCTGTCGGTCACGGCAGATGCGGCGCAGGATGGCCTGAATCTTAGCCTTGGCCTTGGCGGTGCTGACAAAGTCGATCCACGAAGCCTGCACGTGTTGCGATGTGGAGGTCAGAATCTCTACTTGGTCGCCACTTTGCAGTCGATGGCTCAGCGGCACTAACTTGTGGTTCACCTTGGCACCTATACAATGAGAACCCAGGAAAGTGTGGATGGAGAAAGCGAAATCGAGCACGGTACAGTCGGCCGGCATCGTCTTGATCTCTCCCTTGGGAGTGAACACAAATATCTCACTGGCAAAAAGGTTCAGTTTAATGGCATCAAGGAAGTCCATTGCATCGGGTTGCGGATCGTCAAGTATCTCCTTAATGGTGCGTAACCACTGATTCAGTTCGCCTTCATCCTCCGTGTAATTGCCATCCTTGTATTTCCAATGGGCAGCCAAACCTTGTTCGGCAATCTCATTCATGCGGTCAGAACGTATCTGCACCTCAATCCAATAACCTTGCTTCGACATCAGGGTTACGTGGAGAGCCTGATAGCCGTTGGCCTTGGGATGGTTCAGCCAGTCGCGGGTGCGGTCGGGATGTATCTTGTAGATCTTGGCCAATGCCACATAGATATTGAAACACTCATTGACCTCTTCCTCACGCACTTTGGGAGTAAAAATAATGCGAACAGCCAGAATGTCGTAGACCTCATCAAAGGTGACATGCTTATTCTGCATCTTGTTCCAAATGGAATAAGGGGTCTTTACACGTTCCTTGATTTCATATTGGATACCCATTTTGTCGAGAGCCGACTTTATGGGTTTGGTAAACTGATCGAACGACTGATGACGCGACACCTTGGTAGAGTCAAGTTTACTCTTGATAGTCGCATAATCTTCGGGATGCTCAAACTTAAAACTGAGATTCTCCAGTTCCGATTTGATCTTATAAAGTCCCAAACGATGAGCCAAGGGGGCATAGAGATAAAGGGTCTCACCGGCAATCTTATACTGCTTGTTGGCTGGCTGCGAGTCGAGCGTACGCATATTGTGCAGACGGTCGGCAATCTTGATAAGAATCACACGGATATCCTCACTCATCGTAAGCAACAGCTTCTTGAAGTTCTCTGCCTGAGCCGAAGCCTGCTCGCCAAAGATACCGCCACTAATTTTCGTCAATCCATCAACGATCTGCGCAATCTTGGGACCAAACATATTTTCAATGTCCTCCACAGTGTAGTCGGTATCTTCTACCACATCATGGAGCAGAGCCGAGCAGATGCTGGTAGAGCCGAGGCCGATATCCTCGCAGACAATTTGCGCCACAGCAATAGGGTGCATAATATAAGGCTCGCCCGAAAGACGACGAACACCCTTATGAGCCTGTCGCGCAAAGTTGAATGCCTTGGTGATCAAATCAACTTTCTTACGATGGCGCGAAGCCAGATAGTCAGCAATCAGTTTGTCATAGGCCGCACTGATCAATTTCTCGTCGGCCTCTTCACGCAGTCTCTGCTCTTCCTCCATATAGCTATTCCCTTTATACCTTAATATATTAACGTACCCTGAGTTTTTTACCAGGGCGGATGCTGTTGCTGCGCAAGCCGTTCAAGCGTTTGATTTTATTGACGGTCGTCCCGTTGCGACGGGCAATGGCCGAGAGCGTATCGCCTCGACGGACTGTCGTCCACCTGCCTCTTGCCGGAACTACTTCATCTTTCGGAACCTCCACGACCGCACGTTTCTGCTGACTTTCGTTTATTGTATAGACAGAATCCTGCATATCAATGAAGCGAGCCACATCAGTGACCGGCAGGCGCAAAGGCGAAAGAGCCGTATTGCCCGGCACGACATCGCGACGATAAGAGGGGTTCAATGAACGAAGCATCTGTATATCAAGGCCGCAGACGGTCGCCACCTGATCGAAGTTAATATTGCGGTCAACCATCACCGTATCGGTCTTGGTAGGCAATTCAGAACGCATCGGGCAGATATTATGCTCGCAGTAATAATTCATCACGTAATTGGCAGCGATGAAAGCAGGCACATAGCCACGAGTCTCGCGAGGCAGATAGGGATAGATTTTCCAGTAATCGGTTTCGCCACCAGCTTTGTGAATGGCCTTATTGATATTCTCCGGGCCACAATTATAGGCGGCAATCACCAAGTTCCAATCACCAAAGAGTTTATACAAATCACTCAAATAGTGAGCGGCAGCGTATGATGCCTTCAGGGGATCACGACGCTCGTCGACCAATGAATTTACATCAAGTCCATAAGCCTTACCCGTAGGCAGCATAAACTGCCAAAGACCGGTAGCCCCGACACGCGAGACGGCCACCGGATTAAGTGCCGACTCAATGATAGGCAGATATTTCAATTCAAGGGGCAACTGATAGGCATCAAGGGCCTCTTCAAAGATAGGCATATAGAAATTAGAGGCTCCCAGCATCCAACTGACCTGTCGACGCAGGCGACCAGTATAACGATCGATGCAGGCCTGTACCACTTCGTTATAGGGCATCTCCATCACTGTCGGCAGACGGCGCAGACGTTCAATATAAACCTCCTTGGCAAAGGTAGGATTCTCATCACGCATCTGACATTCGTTGTCGTAGGTCATATAGGTCTTCGACAGATATTGTCCCATCAGACTATCAAGATTATACGACATTGCTTCAGGGAAGTCAATCTCCTCACGATGACCTTGAGCGTCAATCACGTCAATCTCGTCGTCTTTATCATTTTCGTCTACTACCTCTATCTGGCCGTATGCTGCCAAAGGCAAAAAGGTAAGCAGGCAAAACGACTGCATCCATTTCACCACTCTCTTTGTCTTTTCCTTCATTTCTTTTATCATATATTAAAAGTTTACACTACAATTTACGCCCAGCGATGTTGCATAGAGCAAATTGGCTGAGCTACCATTTCCCATCACCGTGGGACGTATTTTCATACTGAGATCTTTCGAGATATCGAACTCTGAGAGTTCGGCATCCACATAGGCATCAATAACAGAAATGGCATAAATGCCAACCATCACGAAGAAACTCATGTCGCGCCAACGACGGTATTTGTCCTTGCGCTTTTTGAAGATGTTTTTATAGCGTTCCTCGTTTGCCGGTGTTATCTGCTGTCCCAAATGCAGGAACTGATTGTAACTGGCCGTGTTCGGATCGTCGTCCATCAGATCAAGATAGGCCTGAGCATAATCCTTGTACATCATATTGTTCCAGCGCATGGCATAGATACAACCCAGAAATCCGCCATAGACAATAGGCAGTTTCCAATATTTGCGATTATAGATCTGTCCGCCACCGGGAATGACGAGTGCCATCCAAATGGCCTTTTGCGGATTGGGACGCCACGTATTCCAATCACGCGATTCCCTCACTGGCCTTACGGTTCGATCTGAAAGAAACGGCATCCCATCCAATGTGTCCAGTTCAATGTTCACATTGGAACTATCTGCCATCATTCGGTTATACAGCGAGTCGATGGCCATCACGACTGAATCGGGTGCTTCCGTCTGAGCCAAGGCACTTCCCCACCCCAGCATCATCACCAATGACCAGATAGCCCATCGTCTCATCATCCTACGCTCCAATGCTCTCAAACATGCCCATAATGCGCTGCAGTTCCTCACTATTGGCAAATGGAATACTGATTTTACCCTTGCCATTGGCCGAACAGGTCAACTGCACCTTAGTCTGCAAACGATCAGACAGACGTTTTTTCATCTCGTTATACTCTTTCGGCACCTGCGTCTTAGCAGCAATAGCCTTGCCAGCCGATTGCACATTCTCGCCACTCTTCAGCAGCTGTACCATCTCTTCAACCTTACGCACCGAGTATTGATTCTTCTGCACTTCTTTAAACAGCTTGAGTTGCATAGAAGGAGAGTCGAGCGATAACAGGGCACGAGCGTGTCCCATATCAATCTCACGGTTCTTCAAAGCCATCTGAATCTGTGCCGGCAACTTCAACAGACGCATATAATTGGTGACAGCCGTGCGACTCTTACCCACACGCTCAGAGATTTTTTCCTGCGTCATGCCGCTGCTCTCAGCCAGATGCTCATAGGCCAGCGCTATTTCAATGGCATTCAGATCCTCGCGCTGAATATTCTCCACCAACGCCAGTTCCATCACACTCTCATCGTCAGCCGTACGGATATAGGCAGGAATAGCCGTCAATCCAGCCATCTGCGAAGCTCTCCAACGACGCTCACCGGCAATAATCTGATAGCGGTCAGGAGCTAATTGGCGCAGAGTGATGGGAGCAATGATACCCATCGTCTGAATACTGGCTGCAAGTTCCTGCATAGCGGCTTCGTCAAACTCACGACGCGGCTGGTCAGGATTCGGTTCTATCTGATTGATAGGTATCTCGTTGAGATTCGACGAACCTTGCGTCTTCACCTCGCTGGTATCAATGAGGGCATCCAGTCCCCGACCGTTTCCGATCTCATCCAGCCCTCTGCCCAGCACGCTCTTATCATATTTCTTTTTAACAGCCATTGTTCTCTTGCTTATTTATTATCATTTCCCTTTGCTATAATCTCCTTTGCCAAAGCCAAATGGTTCTTGGAACCGGTTGAATCAGCATCATAAAGGATGACAGGCAGACCATGCGAAGGACTTTCCGAGAGTTTCACGTTACGCTGAATTACGGTCTTGAACACCAGTTCTTGGAAATGGCGCTTCACCTCATCATAAATCTGATTGGCCAAACGCAGACGCGAGTCATACATCGTCAGCAGGAAACCCTCAATCTCCAACTTCGGATTCAACTTCGACTTGATGATCTTGATAGTATTCAGCAGTTTCGAGATTCCTTCCAAAGCAAAATACTCGCACTGAACGGGAATGATCACAGAATCGGCAGCGGTCAGTGAGTTTACCGTAATCAGACCCAACGAAGGTGAGCAGTCAATCAAGATATAGTCGTAATCATCGCGAATAGGCTCCAACAACTTCTTGACAACCCTTTCCCTATTGTCCAGATTAAGCATTTCAATCTCTGCTCCTACCAGATCAATATGACTCGGAATAATATCCAGCCCGTCAATATCTGTCGTATAGATGGCTTCGCGCACATCAGTATGGTTGATGATACACTCATAGAGAGAGCAGTCCACCTCCTTGATGTCCACACCCAATCCGCTTGAGGCATTGGCCTGCGGGTCAGCGTCAACAACCAGTACGCTTTTCTCCAGTGTAGCCAACGAGGCAGCCAGATTGATTGTCGTCGTGGTCTTGCCCACACCACCTTTTTGGTTTGCTAATGCAATAATCTTTCCCATTTCAATCCTTCTCCTTAACAATGATAATAGGGTGCAAAGGTACGAAATTTCCGTGAAACAAATGGCATTTCTATTAATATTTAAATATTTTTGAATAATGAAATTAGATTACCTCCCACGATTATTCAAAAAAAATGCTTACCTTTGCAACCGCAAGCAATTAAATTACAAATGAGACCACTGATACTAATATCGAATGACGACGGCTACCAAGCAAAAGGCATCAACTGCTTAGTAGAGATGGTTAAGGACTTGGGCGATGTCGTGGTATGTGCTCCCGAAGGGCCACGTTCCGGTTTTTCATGCGCTTTCTCAGTCACCACACCACTGACACTGACGCTGAGAGAACAGCGCGAAGGCGTGGAGATATGGTCATCGAACGGCACTCCCGTAGACTGCGTTAAACTGGCATTAGCGAAGATTGTCACCCGAACTCCTGATTTGGTACTGGGTGGCATTAACCACGGTGACAATGGTTCGGTGAACACGCATTACAGCGGTACAATGGGAGTCGTGATGGAGGGTTGCATGAAGCATATTCCTTCAGTGGCCTACTCACTGTGTGACCACGATGCCGATGCTGACTTCGAACCACTCCGCCCCTATATAAGGAAATATGCGGAGAAAGTGCTGCGTGAGGGATTACCCAAAGGCATCTGCCTGAATATTAACTTCCCGCAAGTCAAGTCGTTTGCCGGCGTCAAGGTATGTCGTATGGCCCAAGGTTCCTGGTGCAACGAAATTACGACCAGCCACCATCCTCGTGGCTATGACTACTACTGGATGGTGGGACACTATCGCAACGATGAGCCGGAACAGGAAGATACCGACAACTGGGCACTGAGTCACGGCTATGTGGCCATCACCCCCACCCTGGCTGACGTGACCGCCCATGAATTTCTAAAGAGAAAAACTGAGTGGGAATAGTTAACTACAAACAGGAAATATTCAGGTGAAATACTATCTCATAGCAGGTGAGGCCTCAGGCGACTTACATGCCTCACGGCTGATGCAAGCCCTGAAAGAGACAGATCGGGAAGCGGAGTTCCGTTTCTACGGTGGTGATCTGATGAAGACCGCAGGAGGAACGATGGTGAAGCACTATCGCGAACTGGCCTATATGGGGTTTATACCCGTGCTGTTGCACCTACCCACAATCTTGCGCAACATGAAGCAGGCCAAGAAAGACATCCTGAAGTGGCAGCCCGATGCTGTCATTCTCGTGGACTATCCCGGCTTCAACCTCGGCATTGCCAAGTTCATACACCAGCAAAGAGAAAAAAAAACTCACTTCAATACTCAGGTCTATTACTACATTTCCCCGAAAATCTGGGCATGGAAGGAATACCGCATCAAGAACATCAAGCGCGATGTGGACGAACTTTTTTCGATTCTGCCCTTTGAAGTGGAGTTTTTCGAACAGAAGCACCACTACCCCATTCACTACGTGGGTAACCCGACGGTAGAGGAAGTCATTGCTTTCAAGACCAAATGGCATACGGAGCGCGATATGTTCTATCGGCTTAACAGCATATCGGAAGAAAAGCCCATCTTGGCTTTACTGTGCGGCAGCCGCAAACAGGAAATCAAGGACAACCTGCCCACCATGCTTCAGGTGGCCGACCGATACCACCAACAATACACCATTGTCGTGGCCGGTGCACCAGCCATTGAGCGCGACTACTATATGCCTTTTTTAAAAGGTCATCAGGCTCAACTCATCCACGGACAAACATACGGTCTATTGTGTGAGGCTCATGCTGCCCTTGTGACCAGCGGTACGGCCACCTTAGAGACCGCCCTGTTTGGCGTTCCTCAGGTGGTATGCTATGAGACTCCTCTGCCCCGACTGATAGGCTACCTACGAAAAAAAGTCCTCAAGGTAAAGTATATTTCGCTGGTCAATCTGATTGCCGACCGCGAGGTCGTCAAGGAATTGGTAGCCGACACGTTTACGCCACAGAACATCACCCGCGAACTGGAAGCCATTCTCTCCGGCCCTGCCCGCCAGCGGATGTTGGATGGCTATCAAGAAGTTGAGCAGCGTTTAGGAAAAGAAGAAGCTCCGAAGAATGCAGCCCGCATCATAACGGAACTTCTGAAGTCCTAACAAGTCTTAGACCTCCAAGTTCTATCATCTTTTTGCAGACTTGTTTCTCCGTTCCTGCCAAATCTCTATAGAATTGATAATATTCTGCCACAAGATGTAGCATCCCGGCCCCACGCTCGACAACGGGTTCAGATAGGTGATGCCCAACCAGATGGCAAAAGCCGTATTCTTTTGACCAAGAGCCTGACCAGCCTCTTGAGTATGGTTGAAATAGTGACCGATAAAACGACCTACGGCAAACTGGATGACACAAAGCACCAGTCCCAGCAAGGCAATGACCGTCAACAGCCACACCGAAGCCTCGGCATGGACAATATTCTTCACCGTGGTACCCGTCACAATCATCAGCGAGCATCCCCAGAGATAAAAAGACAGGTCACGGACAGAAACGATTTTCCGATGCAGACTGCGCATATAGTGCTTCACAATATAGGCCAACAGCATGGGCACCAACAGCAACGTCACCACTTGATAGAGGATTTTCGTAAAGGCGACCATAAATATGATGTCGGCTGACTTCTCAATCATCGGAAAACAAAGGGGCACCATCAGTACGGTCATGAAATTAGACAGAAACGTGAAAGTGGTCATTTCCTCCAGCGATCCCCCCAGTTTCTGCGTTACCACTGCCGCTGCTGTCGCACAGGGGGCGATAATACACATCAGCAGAGCCTCCATCAAGATCAGCTTCTCTGCCTGCAAATTGAAAAGCAATATCAGTGCCATCACGATACCCACAAAGAGAAGGTTAAAGACACTCACCCACAAATGCCACCACACGGGGCGCATCTTATGAAAGTCCACCTTACAGAAAGTGACAAACAGCACCATAAACATAAACATGGGCAGGATGGTCTCCATCACGGGAGCGAAAAAAACAGCTACCCCATCCAACTGCGGAACGAAGGCAAAAATGAGATAAGTCATCGCCCCAATCCCTATTGCCACAGGCAATGTCCAGTCCTTGAGAAATTGAATCAGTTTCATTCGGGCGGCAAAGATACACATTTTTTCAAAATAATCATTAATTTATTTGGCATATCGCATTTTTTAGTATATTTTTGCGCTTTAGAAATATTTATTCACCAAACTAAAAACCAAATTGATTATGGACTACAAGATTATTGACATTGAAGGTGTAGGCGACGTTTACGCAGAGAAACTGCAGGCCGCAGGCATTAAGAAAGTGAGCGAACTGCTTGAAAAGTGCGCAGCCCCCAAGGGCCGCAAAGAGTTGGCAGAGGCAACAGGCATCAGCGAAAAACTCATTCTCCGCTGGACCAACCATGCCGACTTGTTCCGCATTAACGGCGTAGGCCCTCAGTTTGCAGAGTTGCTTGAGATTGCCGGTGTTGACACCGTAAAGGAATTTCGTCATCGCGTAGCTGAAAACCTACAGCCTAAACTGGCAGAAGTCAACGAAGCCCGTCACATCTGTGGCCGTACACCCGCTGTGGCCGAGGTTCAGAAGATGATCGATCAAGCCAAGGAACTGGAACCGAAAGTGACTTATTAACAAACAAAATAGGGCGTGCAAGAAAAAAGCACGCCCTTATTTTCGCCATCCCTCAATATTTACCCACAACATGAAGCATATTTTCTTAATACTCTGCACCATCATTTCTTCCTCATTGTCAGCAGCACAAGTGTTGAATGTCGGATTTGCCGACGGGGAAAACCGTGTCTCGCTTGGCAACCGAACTATCGTGGTTGACCAAAAAGAAGCTGCAGTAGTATTGACGGCCGCATCGCTCTTTGCCGACGACTATAAACTGGTCACTAATAAAGAACTTAAAATTGCAGGCAATGCCGACAAGAACAATCTAATCATCGTAGGCACACCCCAATCAACACATATCAGCAAACTTGTAAGAAAAGGCCTGCTTGATGTATCTGCAATAGCGGGAAGTTCCGAGCGATATATAATCACCATCATACAGAATCCGTTCAGGAAGGGCACTGACGCTGTTGTCGTTGTGGGTAGCGACCCTCGCGGTGCCGCATACGGTCTACTCTCCATAAGCGAGAAGATGGGCGTGTCGCCATGGTATTGGTGGGCAGACGTGCCTGTCAACCACCACAACGAGGTGTTTATCTCCGGCCAATTCGTTTCCAAAGAACCTTCGGTGCGCTATCGCGGTGTATTCATCAACGATGAGGACTGGGGACTCACCCCCTGGGCGGCCAAGACTGTTGAACCGGGAGTGGGGAATATCGGCCCTCGCACCTATGCCCATATATGTGAGTTGCTGCTACGTCTTAAAGCCAATATGCTTGCTCCGGCAATGCACACTTGCTCCGATGCGTTCTACACTCATGCGGAAAACAAAAAAGTCGCAGACAAATATGGAATCATGATTACCACGTCGCACTGCGAGCCATTGCTATTCAACAATGCGTCTTTAGATGAGTGGGATTCGTCTAAAGACGGAGAATGGAACTACCAAACCAACCGTCATGTAATTTACGACAAACTCAACAACCGCGTAAAAGAGGCTGCTCCCTATGAAAATATATACACCATGGCTATGCGGGGACTGCACGATGAAGGTATGCGCGGCAATATGTCTCAAGAGGAGAAAGTGAAAATGCTTGAGAAAGCCATCATGGACCAGCGCGAGATACTTGGCAAGCATATCTCAACTCCCGTAGAAAAAATCCCTCAGATTTTCATTCCCTACAAAGAAGCGCAGCAACTCTATGAGGCAGGCCTAGAGGTTCCGGAAGACATTACCCTCGTATGGCCTGACGACAATTACGGCTACATGAAGATGCTGAGCAACCAGCACGACCGCAAACGAAGCGGCGGAGCCGGGGTTTACTATCACACTTCATATCTCGGTGTGCCACACAGTTACCTGTGGCTCAACACCACTCCACCGATGCTTATCTATGAGGAAATGAAGAAAGCCTACGATACCGGAGCCAATCGGTACTGGCTGCTCAACGTGGGCGACATCAAACCGATGGAACTGGCAATACAACTGTTTTTCCAGATGGCCTGGGATTTCAAGCAGTTTAACTACAACAACGTAAACCAATATCAAGCGAAATTCCTCGCTGAGATCTTCGGAAAGAATTATCGGAATGATTTTCAGGACATACTTGATGAGTATTACCGTTTGGCATGGAGCCGTAAGCCTGAAGCAATGGGATGGGAACGCGAATGGGATTCGCCTGAACTATCAAAGTTGCAGGATACGGAGTTCTCTTTCACTAACTACAACGATGCCCAAACACGCTTGGAAGACTACACTCGTCTGGCCGACAAGACAAACCACATTCTGAATTTACTCCCCCAAAATCTTTGGCCGGCATTCTTCGAGATGGTTGGTTATCCGGCTTTAGGCTCCAACCAAATGAATCGTAAGTTCCTGTTAGCCCAACTCAACCATGAGCTTGCCGCAAAAGGAGATATGCAAGGTGCAAACAGCGCTGCTGAAATGGCTTTACAAGCAAACGACAGTATCGAGCAGTTGAACAAAATATACAACACGATGCTCAACGGAAAATGGAACCACATGATGATGGTTCCTCCTGCCTTTTGTGCCCTTAACCACCTCATGCCTCAACTTTCTACAGACGACTCTGCCGGTAAGAGAGAGCTTGACTTATCGCCTGTTGCCGAGGAATACACTCTTGAGCAATGCCTGTTTATACCGGTAGACGCTTTCTCAAATATCGTTGGAGGAGAACATCATTCCTTCCGCCTGCTTGATGGCATCGGGTTCGATTGGCAATCGCTTATGTTGGGAGAGGTGACCCAACAGAGTTACAATCCTTGTGACCCCGAAGCTCCGCGAGTGAGTTACGAACTTCCCCAAATTGATGCAGATTCCATAACCGTCATCATCTACACACTGCCTCGCTTCCCGCTGTACAAAGGTGTCAACACTTCGTTTGGAATCAGTATAGACAACTCGCAGATAGAAATAAGCAATTTTCTGCCACGCGAACAGTCCAAAGAGTGGAAAGACAATGTTATACGCAACGCTATGGTAACGGAAAAGAAGTTCGCTATTGACAAATCCTTACGAAACCATAAGCTGAATATCATCAGTGGCGATCCGGGATTGGTCGTCCAGCGCATCCTTGTTGACTGGGGCGGCCTGAAGAAAACTTATGTCGGGCCTGACCAACGGTCAATGAATATATAACCAGAAAGGCAGGCCGCTGTCAGTCAACATTTGCTTTGTACTCATCGAGATAGCGGCGAATGTCGTTCTGTAATTGCTGAAAACGGCTGCTCTGCTGGTAAGCAGTGTTTTTCTTCAGCATCGACTTGACGTCCTGCTGCGAGTTCTCATAGCACGACAACTCATTGCGTTTCTGCGTCTTGTGAGCCTGTGAGTGGTATATCTCGCTCTCACGCTCTTGTCGCAGTTGATTGCACACCTTGGTCAGGATGGGAGCCACAATGCCGTCGAAGATATGGTGGCCCTGCATATAGAGATAAGTCGTCTGAGGCGTAACACCTAAGGCTTTGATATCATCCCTCACCTTGAGATAGGCATTCTTGTTGTCGGGGAAGATGCGCTGCAATTCACGAACCTTGGCCTGCACCTTACGCCGAATGTTGGCTATGGATGCATCAGGATCCTGAATGGTGAAGCCCCCCAAAGCAGTGACACGGTTGAAGTCGGAGAGCGAGAAACGCCCGTGATTACCGGTACGATAGGCCCATACCGACCAAACGAAGAGAGGAAAACAGGCCTCGCTATAACGCTGGAAATAGTCATTGAAGTCAATGATGCGATGGTCGTTGAGGGTGACAGCCACACAGACATCATGAAGAGAAGGGGCATAGCACTGGAAATTCTCTATGGCATAGACATAAGTATGGAACACATAGGGGCTGTTGATTACCATACGTGATTGCGGAGTGACACCCTGCACCAGAAAGTCATAGTCGGCATCGACACAGGCAATCATGCTGGGGCCGAGCTTATTCTTGTTGTCGTCGGTGTCGGCATTCTCCTTGAGAAAGTTCATCAATACCGATTTCTTCCCTCGGCTGAGATGCCCTTTCGACGGCAGCATGACCTCAAAGTAGCGCCGTTCGTCCTCAAAGCGATTCAACACGGTGCGCCAGAAATAAATATCGTCGTAACTCTCAACATAGGCCACGATACGTTGCCGCGCCGTCTTGCCCTTCAAGGCATTGGCCGCTTCGAAGTAACGACTGTTGATATTATCCTTTAACCTGTACGACATAGCATCCCGCTTCTTGATCTCACACCGTAATATCCGAAACCTCAGTCACATTGTCGGTCCATCCATTCATAATGACGGCCGGACTATGAGTGGTAAGAATAATCTGCACGTTGGGATTCAGTTCCAATATCATGTCAATGAGTTGCTTCTGCCACTCAATGTGAAGGCTTACTTCCGGCTCGTCCATGAAGAGCACATAGTTCTGATCGTCCTCCACAAGCACGGTGAGCAGGATGGCCAGCATCTGCTTCTCGCCGCTGCTAAGCTGATAGGGCACGAGCATCTCGCCAATCTGAGTGAAGCGTATCTCGTTCTCTGTCCTTACGATGCGCTTACCGGTCTCGGCAAAGAGACTATCAACCAAGTCTTGAAAACGCTTTTTCTTTTGAGACAGATGCTGGGCTGCGTCGGCATTGCCCTGCTGCAACTGTCCGATGATACGGTTGCCGATGTTCACCTGATAGTCCAGATACTTGCGTTGCAGATGATAGAGTTGGAAGTCAAGGGCCGATGAGATTCGCGAGTCGACATGAGCCATCGTTGCAAGGTCGAGTACGGGCGAGTCAAGCGAGCGTATGATGTCGAAACGCACATGAGTAGCATCCTCAGGCGAAGCCGTCACGTGTACCCCCTTCAGCAGATGGTTATTGAGGTCACCATTGGTATTGACACTCCTGATCACCTTGTTCAGGATGGTGCTCTTGCCCACCCCATTGATGCCACTCAGGATATTCACATGAGGATCCAGATTCCACACGATATGCTTTTTTCCGCTCCAGAGCGAGTCTATCTCAATCTTCCGGATATAATCTGCAAACTTGACGTTAGGCATTTTCCCGTTCTGCATAGTTTTTTTAGTTTTTTCTTTGATGTGGCAAATTTATATAAAAATCCCGAATTACGAGCCAGTCGAGATAAAAAACTTCATGTCATTCCCTCGAATACTCGCTTTTTGAGGTCAAAATGTCAAGTCCTCAACAATTTCAGGGCGTTTCCCCTGATGCTGCAAAGGTACTTCATCTACGAAACACGGCTTCCGTTTCGTTCCGCTTTCTTCCCTTTTCTTCCGCTTTGTTCCGTTTTGTTCCTCTTTCTTCCTTTTTCA
>CAMWKM010000056.1 GCA_947174835.1 uncultured Prevotella sp. | reverse complement strand
TGATGTCTCGTTGGCTCGGATATGGGTATTAGAGACAGTAATGTCACTTTGTCACTGTCACTTCGTGTCATTTTCTGAGATAATAAGCTCATAAAAAAACACCAGCGAGACAAACAAATAAAATTTGATTATCTCGCTGATATCTAAATGTTTAGCATAAATTTATCTTTGTTCTTGTCTGATGGTTTTCTTTACGCTTCCATCACTCATTTTTACGACGTTGAGCCCCTGGCAAGGTGTGTTGATGCGGCGTCCGGAGGCATCATAGCGTGCTATTTCCACCACATTTTCTTCAGGAGATGTAGTGGTTTCAGTAATTCCCGTAGCCGCTATCTGCCGTGCAGCATAGTCGTGGAGTGCCTGACGCACCGCCTTGTAGGCCGGTTTTTGTCCCAGATTGCTGTCGAAGAGTAGGGGATTGCCACCGGTTATCCATGAATAATTGTCGGCTATGCCCCAGATGAGCATGTGGGGACAGTTGTCGTTGTGCAGGAATACCTCTGCTATCTGGCCGTAGATGTCGGCCTGTTTCTGCTTTTCCTCCGTAGTGTTGGCTGCCAGAGTGATGTCCACCTCAGTAAAAATGCAGTTGAGTCCTATGGATGCGAAACGCTTTACGGTTTTGTCGAGTTCCTTCTGGCTGAAGGCATTAGTGGTCTTGAGGTGGCATTGCAGCCCCACGCCATCAATGGGAGTGCCGCTCTCCTTCATGCGTTTGGCCAGATTGAAGAGGGCAGTGGCCTTGGCCGTATTGCTAAATTCGCAGTCGTAGTCGTTGAGATAGAGCTTGATGTCGGGATTGGCCTGGCGTGCCCATACGAAGGCAGAGTCGATGAAGTCCTCGCCAATGACGTTGACCCATACTGACTGTTTCCGCAACTGGTAACTGTTGGGATTGGTGCGCACACAACTCTGGTCATCGTCCAGAGTCTCGTTCACCACGTCCCATTCCAGCACTTTGTTTTCGTATGCCTTTACGGTGCGCGTCACGTGCTCCTTCATGATGTTGAGCAGTTGCTGGCGTGTCCAGTTCTTGTCGTTTTTCTTGCCGTCTGACGAAATCCATTCGGGCAATTGGTTGTGCCAGACCAGCGTGTGGCCGCGTACATCCATCTTCTTCTGCTGCGCGTAGGAGATGAGTGCGTTGCCTTGTCCGAAGTCGAACTTTCCTTGACTGGGCTGTATGGCATTAGGTTTCATCTCGTCTTCAGCCACGCAGAGGTTGAAGTTGTTGCTGATGAGGTTGGAGAGCGAAGAAGACGGATTGTTTGTTACGTTGTAGCGCCAGTTCGAGATAGCCACACCGATGCGCTTCTCCGAATTTACTCTTTCAAGGTACTGACGGAGGTTAAGGGTTGTGCTGAGTTCTATTCCGGAGATGTCTATGTCGTCATATTTGAAGTCTTCGTCATCACCGTTGTCTTCGTCATCGTCTCCTGTGTTGCCGTTGTTTTCCAGTGATGTACAGGTCACGGTCAGCGTGTATGGGCTTTCGCTTTCCGTCACCTCCCAGGTCAGGCTCTCAGGCAGCACAACCTTGAAGGCCCATGCCGAAGCATTGTCGCGTCCCTTTTCGGCCTTGATGAGCGTGAAGGTGTCGCCCACTTTGACCTGCCGGTCTTCAGCGAGCGTGATAACCACCTTGGTTGGGTCGGTACTGGTGGAAAAGCCTTCCGTCATGTCGTTGCGGATGATTTTGCCGTCGACGTGGAGCGAGGTGTATTTCTCTGCGTCTGTGATGCAGAAAGCTATTTGTGCGTTGGGATGTACGGTGAGATTGCAGGCTGCCGAAGTGGCATAGTTGGCAAGGGTGAGCGTGCCTTGAGCGTTGCATCCGGGTTGCAATGTGCCGTAGATGTCCACATGGCCTCCAATGTTTCCCGTTCCGCCCAGTATGCCTGCTCCGAAAGCCGAAGCCACGGCACCGCTCTTGGCTGCACCCGTTCCACCCGTCAGCTTCCGGGCTTTTGCTCCTGCGGCATCGTTGTTGATGTATAAGGCACCCTCGTTCACGCGTACGCCACAGGTTATTTGGTTGTCGTTGGCGGTAATGGTGTAGGTGCCTTTACCCTCCTTCACGATGCCCACGGACTGATTGGCATCGGGAGTGCCGCTCTTCTCGATGGGTGCTATGCGCCCGGCCAGTACGGCATCCGTACCTGTGCTTCCTACTAAATAGTAGGCCGTGGTAACATTACTCGACGATTTGAAGTATCCGTATAGTCGGCTTCCTGCTTCGGTGTTCAGTTCACCGATGCGCACGCCTGCTGCCGACTTCTCTGTGGCAATGGCTGCTCCCTCGTGCAGTGTCACCTTCAGTTTGCCCAAGGTCGTGTTCAGTGTAGGGCTGGCATCTTCAGGAGAATAGTTCTTGCCACGGGTAGGCATGATGATGCCATAGAAACCGCAATTCGCCTCCACTTCTTTGTAGGGATAGATGTCAACCTTTCCACTGAAGTTGGCCCAGTTGGCATAGTTCTTGTTGTCGTGTGTACCCAGATAAGTGCGTTCGCCGCCGCTGTATATCTCTATGTTGCCTTTGCCGCTCAACACCGGGTTGAAGTCCGTATAGCGTGAGGTGCGGAATTGGTATATGTAGTCGGCCGGAATGTTGTGTGAGGTGGTGTACACCTTATATGAACTGGATGTGTTCTTCTCACAGATGTCCACCAGTTTTATCGTTTGCGCCTGAAGGCTGCATACTGTGCTCATGGCCATGAGCATTGTGGGTAGGAACTTTTTCATGATTCTATATTTACTATTCTGAAATTTTAGTTTTGAATTGGCGTAATTTCCCCTATCCACTCCGCAATATCTTTCAGGACATTTGGATTGATCGTCTCTTCAATGGTTGAATATTCGTCAACCATGCCTGTAGTACATGATTGGAACATGTGGTTGAGGCTTGGATATTCTTTTATCAGATTCTTGCCGTTGTTCGGTAGGGTAGCCTGTATGGACGGCAGGTTTATTGCTGCAATCACCTGCACGTCCTTAGTGCCGTTTATGGCCATTACCGGGCATGAGGTAGAGCGGATGTCGCTTGTAGGGTCATAGTCTATGAAAAAATTGAGCCATGAATTGTTGAGTCGTGCAATGTTTTCCCTGTATTGTTCTATAGTTATGTTGACGGCATTTCCACTCAGTTCGTTTATCCTGTTTACCTGGGCTGTCAATGCCGAGTCGCCTTTTACACCTATTCCGGCAAGGCTTATGACGAAATCAGCTTTCCCCTGTGCTCCGAGCATGAACGCTATTGACGATCCTTCGCTATGTCCCAGTATTCCAATCTTGCCGAATGTGTTCTTGTTCTTCAGCCATTCTATACCTGCAGCGGCATCGTCTGCATAGTCTTTTGTTGTTGCTTGGCTTCTGTCACCAGTGGATTGGGCTGTGCCGCGGTCGTCATAGCGCAGAGTAGCAATGCCATGACGGGCAAGATAGTCGGCAATTACAAGAAATGGTTTGTGCTCAAAAATCTCTTCGTCTCTGTTTTGTTGTCCGCTACCGCTGATAAGCAATACCACCGGTGGCCTTTGTCCTTCCTTATAGCCTACGGGATAGGTGACGGTACCTGCCAACACTGCTTCGGCGGCAGTGTTGGTGAAACACGCCTCTTCTGTTTCATACGGATATGGTGCCAATGGCGTCTGTGGCCGTTTCTTTTCCTCTATGCCTGCTTTGAACTCTAAAGGTAGTTTCACTCCGCCTTGACTAAACTGTCCCTTGATGATGTTGTCGTCTAATTTCCCTTCATACTTCATTGATATTTGGGGTATGCTGATGCTCACGGAATCGGCCGACAAATGATTGATAATGGCGGGTATTCCCTTTGCTCCTTGGTCAGGGCTATCCATTGTGCATACATCGTTACCATTGTCGTCGTGCGATATGTGCAGTATGATATTTAACTTCTGTGGTCCTACATTCAGTACCCCCGACCACGAGCCTTGAATTTTTTGTGCCTGACAGATTTGTGTGGTCAGCATCATGATGGCAAGAGCTAATCTCTTCATAGTGATGTCTTTTTTTATATACTTGGACTATTATTTCCTGAAGACTTTCCTTGCTGCTCCGTTTTCTACGATGATGTAGACGCTGCGACGCTGGGGAACAGCGTTTAGTCGGCGACCCTGCAAATCGTAGATACCATTGACGATGTGCACAGGCTGAGCCTGTAGGTCCTCGATGCCGGCCAGTATCTTGGTGTCGGAGGTGTCAAAGTTCTGAGTGCTATTATTACTATAGGTAATAGAACCGTCGGCTACAATGGCTTTGCCCTTGTAGTTGCTGATGGTCAGTGTGCCGCCTTCCATATAGAAATTGCCCGAATTTTCATCCTCGTGTTTAGTTGTACTGCCGGTGATGGGCGAGTTGGCGTCTTGCTCAACCTGAATGCCGTCGTCTCCCACACCATTGATTGTGAGGGTGCCGCTCTCCATGAGGAAATACTCCTTGCAGTGAATACCATCCTTGACTGCCGATGTGATGTTGAACGTTAGGTTTTTCACCTCGCAGTACTCCTTACTGTAGATGGCGTGTTTCGAGTTGCCCACCACGTTGAGCGTGCCTTTGCCCTTCAGTTTGGTGTGGCCTTTGCAATGGAAGCAGCCGTTGTAGGTTTCATTAGTTCCGTCGGTCAGTGTGCTGGTGGTGCCGCTTTTGGCACTGACCTCAATGCGCTTACCGTTTTGGATATTGATGGCTGGACCGCCGGGATTGGTCAGCGTCACACCGTTCAGCTGGACGATACACTTGTAGGAACCTTCCAGATAGAAACTGCCGTTGGACGATGTGCCTGACAGCGAATAGGTAATCTCGCCATCGGTGTTGGCTGGTGTTTTGTTGACGCCCGCGAAGTCGGTGCTTTGCGTGATGACCACGTGGGATGAAGTACCGCTGCTGACGGTGACGTATTTACTGATATTGCTGTCTACAGTCACGGTGGCCGTAGTGCCGTTATAGACAATCTCCACGGTGTTACTGCTGATGGCACTGGCAGTGCCGATAGTTGCCAGTATAAAGGAAAGTAAGGTTCGTTTCATAAGAGTTTATGGTTAGTGACTGTAAAAATAGTAATCGGGGCAACTCCGTTTGGTGAATGCCCCGATGTGTTCAGTAAATAGTGACTATAGTCTTAGAATCCCAGTTTCTTAGCAGCCTCGCCGGCAGCCTTGTTGAGCTCCTCGTTTGCCTTCTTGGTCGTCTCGTTGATCTTGTCGTCTACAGCTTGGCTGACGGCATCCTGAACCTCGTTCACTTTTTCATCTACAGCTTGGTCAACGCTGTTCCGAACAGAGTCTTGAAGATTTTCTACGGTCTGTTGAGCATTATTGATGATGCCCTGACCGGTAGTCAGTGTGTTAATGACAGTCTCTGCGGGGGTGTTGACCAGCGTAGTTACCAGTCCTTGGGTCAATTCGTTTTCACCTATGAGCGAAACGATCTTTTCCTGATTGTCCTTTACGAACTCCTGAATCTTTGCCACATAGGTCTTGGCGGCTTCGGGATCTTTGATTACGAGCTCGGCAATCTTCTCCTGAGCGGAAGCCAGAGTGGACTGTACGGCAGAAGTATCACCAGACTCAATCAGGCTCTGCAGGTTTTCAACTAAGGTGTTAGCCTCTTCATTCGTTGCACCCTCGGTGCATGCTGTGAATGTCAATGTAAGAGCAGCCACAGCAGTTACGAAAAACTTTTTCATTCTGTTTAAAGATGTTTTGGTTAATGATTTTAGTTTAAATCGGGACAAAATTAAGAAAATATGTTGAATTACGCAAAAAAAATCGACAATTCCTTTGGAAATTAACGAAAAATTATCTATTTTTGCAAAGCCAATTTAACTTTTTGACAATCTATGATTGAAGGAATAATTAAGTCGAGAGTGGTAGGTGTTGGATTGGGCATAGAACGCACGGTCTTCGCTATCGTTGATATGCGTGGTGCGATCATTGCTAAGGACGGATTTTGCACTACTGATTTCTCAAATGTAAATGACTATGTTGCCCATCTGAGTCAGAGTATTATGCAGTTGGTGGAGGCTAATGGCGGTTATGAGACCATACGATCGGTGGGTATCAATGCTCCCAGCGGCAACTTCAAGACCGGCAATATTGAATATCCGCCCAACCTGCCGTGGAAAGGGCAGACGCCTATGGCTGCCATGTTGCGTGACCGTCTGGGGCTGGCTGTTGCCTTAGGCAATAATGCTCATGTAAGGGCTTTGGGTGAATATACTTATGGCAGTGCTCATGGCCTGAAAGATTTTATTTACGTCAATGTGGGGCACGGTGTGGGTAGTGCTATCTGCATGAAGGGTCAGTTCTATTTGGGTGCTGATGGCTTCTCTGCCGAGGTAGGGCATACCTGTGTGGAGCATGGAGGACGTCTCTGTGGTTGTGGCAACCGAGGGTGTCTGGAGTCTTATGTAGGTACGAATGGTATTATGCGCACGGCTCAGGAACTGTTGGAGGCCGATTCCCGTCCGTCGTTGATGCGCGAGCGTGAGATAAAGAGTCCTCGTGATATATATATGTGCTGTGAAGAGGGCGACGAGTTGGCTGTGGCAGTGATGCACGAGACAGGTGTGCGCCTGGGTATCGGCTTGGCCAATTATGCTTCAATACTAAATCCAGAGGCCATTGTTCTGGCAGGCGGTATTGCGCGTGCCGGCCATTGGCTGTTTGAACCTACCAGTCATTCATTTGAGGAACACGTGTTCCATAACATCAGGGGCAAGGTGAGATTGCTGCCTTCTATCCTTAACGACGACGAACGCGATGTGTTGGGTGCCAGTGCACTGGCTTGGGAGGTGAAAGAGTATTCTCTGTTTATCTGATATGAATGTAGAGAGCATTAAGCAGATTATTGAAACAATGCCAAATATGAGTACCGCCCTCGGGATGGAGTTTATCTCCACACCCGAGGACGATACGTGTATGGCCCGTATGAAGGTTGACGAGCGCAATCGACAGCCTTTCGGTTTCTTGAGTGGCGGGGCCTCATTGGCATTGGCTGAAAACGTGGCGGGTGTCGGTTCATCAGCCCTCTGTCCCGGTTGTGCTTGTGTAGGTATAGAGGTCAGCGGCAGTCACATGAAGGCTGTGGCCGAAGGTGATACTGTGACAGCCTATGCACGACTGTTGCACAACGGCACAGCGCTCCACGTATGGAATGTAGATATAAAAGACACCGCTGGTGACTTAATTTCTAACGTCCGTGTGACTAATTATATTATTAGGCAGAAATGACGGGGTTCGCACTCTACAGATTTCCCCATGAGCAACGGACAACGCTGGTAGAGCAGACTGAAGACGCGCCTCTGGAATTGTTGTCGTGCACCGAACTGAACGGTCGCAATGGCTTCGTGGTAGCACCTTTCGCCATTGATAGAGAGCATCCCATCGTGCTGATCCGACCTGATAGGGTGCAGGTTTTTGAGACCCCTGAGCATTGTAGTTTATTGGTGAATCAGGAGTTCGGACCATTTAAATCTGAAGTTTGTTCTGTTTTGCGACATCCTGACTTAGGCCGTATTGCCTATGGTGAGGATTTTCGCTGTTTTCATGAGCAGTTGAAGACTGGCACTTTCCGCAAACTGGTGTTGAGTCGTTGTGCTGAGACACCGACTGACATGAAGCCCGATATGCTGATTCTTTTTAAAACTGCCTGCCGCTTGTATCCGCGTCTCTTTGTCTCGTTGACCTATACACCTCGTAGTGGCCTGTGGTTGACGGCTACTCCTGAGGTTTTGCTGGAGGGAGAAGGAAGTCGTTGGCGTACTATCGCTTTGGCTGGTACCATGAAGTTAGAGGGTGAGCAACTGGCAGGTGAGGGGGAACAAGTGTGTTGGTCGACAAAAAATATTCAGGAGCAGCGTTATGTCGCTACCTATATTACCGAGTGCTTGAAGCATTTCTCCATTGACATTCGCGAAGAAGGGCCGCGCACTGTCAGGGCTGCTAATCTGGTGCATTTGCGTAGCGACTTTACGTTCACCTTAGATAATGCGTGTGTGGGAGATGTGCTACAAATGCTGCATCCGACACCGGCAGTCTGCGGACTGCCCAAACAAGAGGCTTTTCGTTTTATCCTTGAGCACGAGCATACATCACGCCGATATTATAGTGGTTTTATGGGGCCTCTGGGTATCGGTGCTTCCACACGTCTTTATGTTTCGTTGCGTTGTATGCAGATGATGTCCGACCGCTACTGTCTCTATGCTGGCGGTGGGCTGCTCAGAGATAGTGAAGAAGAACAGGAATGGCAGGAGACGGAGGCAAAACTTGAAACCATGAGACAATGTATAGCAGCAAAAACAATGTGAATATTCTGACGGCTCTGCTTGTTAAGCATGGCATTCGTCATGCGGTCGTCTGTCCGGGCAGTCGCAATGCGCCCATCGTTCACAACCTTAATGAGTGTTCGCAGATTGTGTGTCATCCCATTACTGACGAACGTTCGGCAGGTTTCTATGCGTTGGGTATGACACAGGCACTCAATGAACCTGTTGTGGTGTGTGTTACCAGTGGCACTGCCTTGCTCAATTTGGCACCGGCTATTGCCGAGGCTTACTATCAACATAGGCGTGTAGTCGTTGTTTCTGCCGATCGACCACAGCAGTGGATTGACCAGCTTGATGGTCAGACTTTGCCGCAGCCTGATGCCTTAGGACGATTTGTGGTGAAGGCTGTTACATTGCCGGAACCTCATGATGAGGAAGAGCATTGGTATTGCAATCGACTGATCAACGAGGCATTGATTACTGATTTGGGACCCGTACATATCAATGTGCCTGTCAGTGAGCCGCTATTTGACTTCTCAACCTCTAATTTGCCTGATGAACGTGTGATAGAGCGTACGCCGGCTGAGATGAGTAGTATCACGCTGAGCCACGTGTGTCGTATGTTTATGCAGGCCCGTCGGCCTATGTTGATTACCGGACAGCCTATGAATCCCCATATTGATGAGGCTGTCTGTCTGGTGAAGGACGATGAGCGCTATGTGCCCGACTTTGTGCTCTATACTGGCGATGCTATTGTGAGTAAGCGCTTGAAGCGCTTTTTGCGTAAGGCTCGTGAGACATGGGCTGTGAACCGACGTGGCGAAGTAAACGATACGTTTATGAACCTGACGCATGTGGTGCAGGGCGATCCCGATGTGGTGGCTGATATGGTGCGTTTCAACTTGGAGCAACAACCTCACCCTTTTGTGCAGATGTGGGATGAATTGCTGGTGAAAGTGCGAGCTTATGCCGATGGTTTTGAACCTCCTTATTCGCAGATGGCCACCGTGAAGAGTTTTGAACACCGGTTGTCTCTTTTCTCAGAAATGACGGGGGAAATGATTGTTCACTACGCCAATAGCACTGCTATCCGACTGGCTAATATCTTTGCGCGCCATCAAGTGTGGTGCAATCGTGGTGTCAACGGTATAGAGGGGTCGTTGTCAACGGCAGCTGGCTTCTCGATGGTCACTGACGATTGTGTATTCTGTGTCATAGGCGACCTTAGTTTCTTTTATGATCAAAATGCCCTGTGGAACAGTGAACTGCGTGGCAATTTGCGTATCTTACTGTTGAATAACGGTAAGGGGGGGATTTTCAATTTGCTGCCCGGACTTAACCGAAGCCCAGCTTGTGATCGTCTGGTGGCTGCTGCCCACGAGACGACTGCTGAAGGAATCTGCCGTCAGAATACTATTGGCTACCGTCAGGTCACCATGTCAGGTGAGTTGGAGGAAGGATTGGAATGGTTACAGACAGAGAGGAACGAGCGACCGCTGGTGCTTGAAGTGATGACAGATCCTGCTGTTGATGAGCAGGTGTATAGGGAGTACTATCGGTTAAACCTGTAGCCGGTGGAAAATCTTTGCGTCAAAAAAATAATAAAAAGGAAAAATTATGGTAACAAGACAATGGAAGACAGTCAAGGAATTTGAAGAGATTCTTTTTGAGGAGTATAACGGCATCGCCAAAATCACCATTAATCGTCCCAGGTTCAGAAATGCTTTTACACCGAAAACCACGTGGGAACTTTCGCAGGCGTTTGCTATTTGTCGTGAGTTACAGCGTATCAGTGTGGTGCTGCTCACAGGGGCTATGAGTGAGGTGCCTGAGGGGCAGACGTTCAATAATGTGAAACATGCTTTTTGTTCAGGCGGTGATATGCACGTAAAAGGGCGTGGTGGTTATGTTGATGAAGAGGGTGTACCTCGTCTTTCTGTGCTTGATGTGCAGATGCAGATACGCCGTTTGCCCAAGCCGGTCATTGCGATGGTCAACGGCTATGCTATTGGTGGTGGTCACGTGCTCCATTTGGTGTGCGACTTGACAATAGCCTCAGAGAATGCAGTCTTTGGACAGACAGGCCCTAAGGTGGGATCGTTTGATGCAGGTTTCGGTTCGTCTTATTTGGCGCGTATTGTGGGGCAGAAGAAGGCGCGTGAGATTTGGTTCCTTTGCCGTCAGTACACAGCACGCGAGGCCGAGCAGATGGGCATGGTCAACAAGGTTGTACCTCTGGAACAGTTGGAGGATGAATGTGTGGAATGGGCTGAGACAATGATGGAACGTTCTCCTTTAGCACTGCGCATGATTAAGGCTGGTCTCAATGCCGAGCTTGATGGTCAGGCAGGCATTCAGGAACTGGCAGGTGATTGTACTATGCTCTACTATTTCCTTGATGAGGCGCAGGAGGGCGGCAAAGCCTTTCTAGAGAAACGCAAGCCCGATTTTTCCAAATATCCTAAGATGCCTTGATTATAGTCCATTGCCGAAATAACTGTAGTGCTGATTGTCGGGATTGACGACAATTTGCTCTACAACGATTTCTGGGTCAATCATGATGACCTTCAATGTATGCTTTCCTGAAGTTGTCTGGAAGGTAGTATCGAGCCAACGAAGGTTGTCGAATACTTCATCGCGACGAGGCAATTGGTGTCCATTTACAAAACCACTGAGGGCAAGGTGACTGCGAGGCGGTAGTGGCTTCAGAACCTTTGATATGGCTAAGTTCTGAGGCGTGTATTCCATGAAGGTATCTACGAGGCCGCGGCGGGCATCAAGTACTTGCATTGGCTGGTCATCAAGTTGTACGCCTAAGCGCAGGCCACGGGCAGGAAGGATATCTTGAGTAGGTAAAATACCGATGGCAATGGTTAAAGGACTAAGGTCTGAAGTCTGAGAAGAGAAATTTACCTCATACTCGAGAGTTGGGCCTCCTTGCTCCTGTGAAGGCATCATCACGTCGTCAATACCCATACAGCCCTTGCCACGTCCGAGGTCGGGCAGGAATATCCAGTGCGGATCCTTATGGGTATAATTGTAGGCGGGAATAGAGTATTCCTTGGTATCACTGGAAGGATTGAGATTGTGTGTCACCTTATAACCGAGCGTCATCGGATGGAAATTTTTCTCGGGAATAAACCATTGAGTATAGCCGATGTGGTTGTCAAGCATCATACCGCGCCACTTGCCGTCTGCCACCTTATTATTATAATAATCGGAGAGTCGTTGGTCTTTCTGCATCAGGTGGTTGATGGTTGCGCTGTCACCGATGGTCGTACAGTTGTAAATCTGTGCCACGCCTGCACTGGCTACTGCGGGATAGTAGACCAGTTGATAGAAAGCATCCTGCATTTCGGCAGGTAGCTGTTCTTTTAGGGCTTCACAGCGCAATATAAGCGACTGCCACAAGTAGTTGGTGCGTAGCATCTCTTCGTTATTAAAAATACCCGGCACTTGTGCCTCGGCCTTGCGCCAAAGGTTATACTTCGAGTACTTGGCGATGATGTCGGCTGTTTCTTTGGCATATTCGTCACCGAAAATACTGCGTGTAAAACCTTCCAGATAATTTTGTTCGTCGCCCGGCTGTATGGCATCGGGATTCCAGGCATAGTGCATTATGAAGTCAATGGGCATTTCCTTGGGTTTGAGATCGCCTACATTGATGATCCAGATGCGGTCGATGCCACTGGCATAGGCCAGATGCAGTTGTTCACGCAACTTAGGCACTGTAGTGGTGTTTACCCAACGATCGTTCCACGGGCCACCATTCATATCAATGTGATAATAGAGGCCCAGCCCGCCTTTGCGCTTGCGCTCAAAGTCACGCCCTTTGCGACGGATGTAGCCCCAATTGTTGTCACAAAGCAGTAGTGTCACGTCATCGGGTACGGTAAAGCCCGCATCGTAGTAGCGTTGTACTTCGGTAAAGATAGCCCAAAGCTGGGGTACACCATCAGGTCGTCCATAGATGTCCTTAATAATTTTCCGTTGTCCGTCAATTACGTGTTTCAGCGTCTTCATATTGTCAGTATCACTACCTGTACCCATTGCTACATCGCCATCACCACGCATACCGATGGTTACGAGGTTCTCGTAGTCGCGGTTACGCTCCATGCCTTCACGGAAGAAGCGATCGATGCGTTCCTTATTGACGCTGTAATCCCACGGACCGATAGAGTCCTTGCGATAGACATACTCCTTGTGGGCACGCATCATCGGTTCATGGTGTGAAGTGCCCATCACTATGCCATATTCATCGGCCAGACGTGGACTTTCAGCGTCGTCTTCATTGAAGCGTGAATCCCACATGGCGGGCCATAAATAGTTGGCTTTCAGACGTAGCAGTAGTTCAAATATATGAGTGTAGGCTTTTGAGTTGATACCGCCAAACTGGTTATTGCACCATGTGCCGAACGATGGCCACTCATCGTTAATAAAAATACCGCGATACTTTACTTTTGGTGATGGCTGCAGGATGCGTCCGCTGTTATAGATTACTTCGTTTTGATGTTTCACTGGCACATCAGCCCACCAGTACCAGGGACTGACACCAATGTGTTGCGAGATCTCATAGATGCCGTAGATTGTACCGCGCTTGTCGCTACCGGCAATTACCAGTTGCCCATCCACCACATCAATGAGATACGACTCCCACTGGCCACGCACGTTTTTCACGTCAATCTTCTTCTGCCTGATGAGTTTGTCAATAAGGTTGCTATTGCCGATGGTGCCCACGATGATGTTACCTGATGAGGCATCTCCATGTGTAAGTACAACAGGCGAGCCTGTCCCACAGACCTTGCGCACATCGTCGCCCAAATCTCGCGCTGCACGAATAACACCCGTCCAGTCGTTGCTATCCACGATGATTGTCGCTGTTTGGCCATTGCGGGCAATACAGAAATTTTCTGCATGAACAATCATCATCATGCTTGACAGAATCATGGCGAAAAATATTCTCAATTTGATTGATCGTTTAATATTCATCTTGTTTCCGTTCAAAATTATATTTCTTGCAAAAGTATGAAAAAACACGAGATAAGGGGATTCTTTATGTTTCTTTTTGTTTCTAAATTGTTTCTTATTGGAAAAGTAGACAGAGATGTGCGGAAAAATCATAAAAAAAGCGTATTTTTGTAACTTGATGAGCTATTGAGTATTTTTTTAATATAATAAAAATGAAAAAAAGATTCTTATCTGTCCTGTTTGCCTGTGTAGCAACAACGATGACTGCCACAGCGCAAGACAAATTGTATGCCAATGAGTTTCCTCTTGGGGATGTAACTCTGTTGGATGGTCCGCTGAAGACAGCATGTGACTTAAATATCCGCACGCTGTTGCAGTACGACTGTGATCGACTGCTGGCACCTTATCGCACGGAGGCCGGTTTGCAGCCTAAGGCGAAAACTTATCCCAACTGGGATGGACTGGATGGTCATGTAGGTGGTCACTATCTGACAGCGATGGCCATCAATGCCGCTACTGGTAATGAAGAATGCCGCCAGCGTATGGAGTATATGATTAGCGAACTGCAGGCGTGTGCCGATGCTAATGTCACTAATCATCCAGAATGGGGCAAAGGATATGTAGGTGGAATGCCTAACAGCGAGCGTATTTGGAGCAATTTTAAACAGGGTGACTTTGGTGTCTATTTTGGTTCATGGGCACCATTTTATAATCTTCATAAGATGTATGCAGGCCTACGAGATGCATGGCTTTACTGCGGCAACGAGCAGGCAAAAAAACTGTTTCTCGGTTTCTGTGACTGGGCTATTGATCTGACAGAAGGGCTTACGGATGTGCAGATGGAACGTATGTTGGATAATGAGCATGGTGGTATGAATGAGGTGCTGGCCGATGCCTATGCTATCACAAGTGAACAAAAATATCTTGACTGTGCTCGCCGTTTTTCGCATCATCGTTTGTTGACTCCTATGTCAGAGCGCCAAGACTGTCTTGATAATATGCACGCTAACACGCAGGTTCCGAAGGTAGTGGGGTTTGAGGGTATTGCTGAATTAGGTGGTGATGAGCCTTTCCACAATGCCAGTGCCTTTTTCTGGGATATTGTCACAGGGGAGCGTTCACTGGCCTTTGGTGGTGATAGCCGTCGTGAGCATTTCCCAAGTAAGGATGCTTGCATGGATTTCATTAACGACATTGACGGCCCTGAGTCATGTAATACCAACAATATGCTGAAACTCACAGAGAATCTGCACCGTCGCAACCCTGAAGCTCGTTATGCCGACTACTTTGAGGTAGCTACTTTCAATCATATTCTCTCTACTCAGCACCCTGAGCATGGTGGTTATGTGTACTTTACTCCTGCTCGTCCGCGCCATTATCGCAACTATTCCGCTCCTAACGAAGCCATGTGGTGTTGCGTAGGTACAGGTATGGAGAATCATGGTAAGTACGGTCAGTTCATCTATACTCACGTGGGACGTGCGCTTTATGTTAATCTTTTTGTGGCTTCTGAACTGAATTGGCGTGAGCGTTGCATACGTCTGCGTCAGGATACTCAGTTCCCTTATGGTGAGAGTAGCCGTATTACGATTACTGAGGGCAAGTCGCAGCAGTTCCCGTTGTTAGTTCGTTACCCAGGCTGGGTAGCACCTGGTCAGTTCTCTGTGAAAGTGAATGGCCAGCCTGTTGAACTTATCAGCGGCCCTTCGTCATATGTCACTATCGACCGTAAGTGGAAGAAGGGTGATGTCATTGATATCAGTTTCCCTATGCATAATAGTGTCAAATACTTGCCCAATGTGCCGCAGTATATTGCCTTGATGCATGGTCCTATTCTGCTTGGAATGAAAACGGGAGCAGAGGATCTTCGTCGTCTTGTGGCTGATGACAGCCGTTTCGGACAGTATGCCAGTGGCAAGAAATTGCCTATCAACGAAGCTCCTATTCTGATTAACGATGATATTGAGGCTATTGCTGCACAGTTGACACCCATCGCTGGTAAACCGTTACATTTTACGCTGTCTACTAAGATGGTCAATGGAACCAGTGAGACCCCGGAACTGCAACCCTTTTTTGAGATCCACGATGCTCGTTACATGATGTATTGGCTTGCTCTCTCTGAACAAAACTATCAAAGTTATCTTGACCGCCTCGCTCGGGCCGAGCAGGAACGTCAGGCTTTGGAGGCTCGTACTGTAGACAAAGTACAGCCCGGTGAGCAGCAGCCTGAGACTGATCACAATATGGAGACCGATGATTCTTTCACAGGCAACACCAATGATGTCTTTTGGCGTGATGCCCGCGACGGTCATTACTTCAGTTACCTGATGCAGACTGCTGGTTGCACTGATTTAAGTTTGCGTTTGAAATATTGGGGCGTGGGTGAGTGGAAGTCGCATGAGTTTGACATTTTCGTTGATGATGTGCTTATTCTGTCGGTCAATAATACGGGAAAATATCGCATTTCTGAATTTAAATACGAGACCTATCCTCTGCCTGCTGAGGTATTACAAGGCAAGACGCAGATTCGCGTCAAGTTTGTTGCCAAGCCTCACCGTCAGATTGGTGAAATCTATGGTGTGAGACTTGTAAGACCTGAATGATTGAAAGAATTGCGCTCTTTTTGAGAGCGAGATATTGCGGAAGGCGGATCGGACTACTGGAAAAGAACTACAGATGATTGAGTCGCGACGAGATAAAAGCTGAGTTCGATGAGTAAGAAGAACGCACCGCAACAGTCGCCAGTATAGCCGCGCAAGCGTCGCCAGACGAACATATAGAGAAAATACATGGTTAGGCATGGTACGAACAATAGCCATTGCCAATCTATGCGATTATGGAATAGGTAGACATAAAGGCTTATAGGGAGTAGGCCCTGAATAGCCAGCAGGATGCCTGACTGAAGGCTCATACGGCGATAGACCGTGTGAGCCTTCGATGTTTCTTCAGTACGGGCATAGGGCATCATCTGTGTTATCTGTGCCCCTAACATTTTGGCGTATGGATCGGCAGCCAGCACAGTCATAGCGGCCATCTGTGGCGTCATGGCGTGCAGACAGAGATAAAGCAAGGCAATATAGAGGATTAGTCCCAGTACGCCATAGGTGCCAATGTGAGAGTCTTTCATGATTGCAAGAATGTGTCGGCGGTCTGTACCGCCTCCACCGAAGCCATCAAAGAAGTCGGCCAGTCCGTCTTCATGGAGGGCTCCTGTGAGTAAGATGCGGGCAATAATGGCCAGCAATATGACGACAGAATAGGGCAATACCTGTGAGCCGAAAAAGAGGATAGAAGCCATAACACCGCCTGTGAGCCAGCCTACCAGTGGCCACCATTCCACCACCGATGTGTAACACAGACGGGGTGGTTGGTATATTCGCCAGAGAGGCAGACGTGTAAAGAATATGAAAGCTGCCCAGATGCGGTCGTACCATTTAGAAGTATTTAGTGATGTTTGCATTGTCGAAGTTGTTCATTTCGTTAATCATACGCACGGCCGAATCGACGATGGGATAGGCGCAGAGAGCACCTGTACCTTCGCCTAATCGTAACCCCAGATTCAGCAGAGGCTTTGCGTTGAGGGCATTGAGCATCAATTTGTGGCCGCTCTCGTCACCGCAGTGGCCGAATATCATATAGTTTTTCACTGCTGGACGCAGTTGGCAGGCAGCCAATGCACAGGCCGTCATGATAAAACCATCTATTAATATAATAAGGTGTCGTTTGGCTGCGTGTATCATCGCGCCGATGGCTGCCACCATCTCAAAGCCACCGAAATAGCGGATAATAGAGTGTTTGGAGTCTTGAATGTAGGATTTAGAGCGTGTTACAGCTTGTAGAAGTATCTCATATTTGTGGCGGATGCCGGTAGCATCGAGGCCTGAACCGGCACCGATGCATTCTTCCAAAGGGATATTGCAAAAGAGGTGCATCCAAATGCTTGAAGGCGACGTGTTGCCGATGCCCATTTCACCGATGCTTAAAATGGTACAACCCTTGTCAATACAGGAATCAACGAGATTGCTGCCTACTTGCAGCGCTTGTTCATATTCTGTTTCGCTCATAGCAGGGCCGTAGAGGAAATTCTGTGTGCCATAGGCTATTTTGCAATCAATGATGCCAGGTGTCTGTGACAGATCGTGGTCGACACCCACGTCAACAATACTAAGGTCGAAACCATGTTGTCGACAAAACATATTAACACCGCCACCACCTTTGGTGAAATTCACCATTTGCTGCCACGTAACTTCACGGGGACTGACGCTTACACCTTCGCGTTCAATGCCGTGATCACTACCCAACAATAGATGGCAGGGGTGATTCAGTCGAGGCTCCAGTGTCTGTTGGATGAGACATATCTGCATGGCTAATTCCTCCAAGCGCCCCAATGAACCTTTCGGCTTGTTCAAGTTGTCTATCTTATTCTGTATTGTGTCTTGCAATTCCATTATTTTTCACTTTTTATTTTCATGGGAATGCCGCTTACCATAAGGATAACTTCGTCGGCTTGTTTGGCTATATACTGATTCATCCAGCCTTGTAGGTCGGTAAATTGTCGTTGTACCTCGTTTTCACTCACGCTGCCACTGCCAATTTCATTGGTTACAAAGATAAAAGTAGCATCTTGTCTAATAAAACGGTCAAATTCTGTTTTAGCCGTTTGCAAAGCTTCTTCAACGTTCCGAGTATCGAAGAATAGATTAGTTAGCCAGAGGGTTATGCAATCAACGAGTACGACCCGTCCTGTCACATCGTATTGACTTAGCCAGCGTTCTTCTTCAATGTTGGTCCATTGTGGGCCGCGATGCTGTTGGTGAATTTCCACCCGATGACGAAATTCATCGTCCCAGACATGGGCGGTGGCCATATAGATTGGCTTCTGGCTCATTGACAGTGCCATCTCTTCTGCCTTTCGGCTCTTTCCTGAGCGTTGACCGCCCGTAATCAGGATGACTCTTCTCATTGTTTGTTATTTATGATATGAATGGCAAAATTACGACATATTTAGGACATACGCAAGTAAAAGGTATAAAAATGCAGGCGGCTCTCTGTAAGGGCCGCCTGTAGAATTTACTTTTTAGAGGGGACGAAACTCTCCCAAGTCTGGTCGTCGTAGTACACTCTTATTTCTGTGACCCTTCGTAAAGGTTTGTCAATATATTTTATCTCTTCTCGAATGACTTCTTGATGTGTGTGTTTTACACTATTATTTATATTATTGTGGTGGGATGTTATTTGAGGTAAGATTTGAGTAACTGGAGTAGTGGGGGGAAGCGAATCGTCAAAATCAAATAATGATTCTTGTCCTTTCTGTCCATGATTGGCAGTATCTGGAGCATGAGGAACGACAGATTCTTCGCTGATGGCTGACTGATACATCTGTCCGTTACCAAACATAAGCCAGTCGAGGCTGATGTTAGGAAATTTCTTTTTAATGCTTTCAATGATGTTAATGGTAGGGCGGGTGCGATCATTGAAGATACCACTCAGAGTTGCTGGTGTCGTTCCGATATAATTAGCAAACACTTGTTGGGTCATGTGTTGCGCCTCCATAATCTGTCTGATTCTATCCTTCATCTTGTGTTAAGTTCATTTTGGGGCTTTTTGGGCCTTTTTTGTTTCAGTTTACAAAGGTAAAATAAAAAAATGACACATGCAAGTTTTTAAAGAAGATTTTATGATTTTAAAATTTGATTTTCTTGTTTTAAATTTATGAATATAAAAATACAAAGTTGAATTTTAATGATTTATTTTTATAAATTTAAATCGCGAAGTCTTTTATATATTCAATAAAGTATATAGTGTTTATATTTAAAACATTGGTTTGTAATTTGTTATATAGTATTTGTGGATTGCTTTGTATACTCAAGTAAGCTATTAAAATAGATAAAACTACGAAAAGAAGTCCCTGTCTATAGATGTTTTAGTTAATTCTGTAAAGTTCTTGCTATTTATAAAAAATGATGCTTAAACCTTTAATATACAATAAAATGATGTGGTTTCCAGTGTGTTATGTTTTGAAGAATTGATATGTATATTTATTTATTTAAATATTTAAACAAGAGAATTTAATATTAAACATTTAAATATAAAGCATTTTAAACTTTAAATAATCTGTATTAAATGCAAAGAAACTTTGTGAATATTCGAAAAACACCAATCAATTTAG
>CAMWKM010000055.1 GCA_947174835.1 uncultured Prevotella sp. | reverse complement strand
CACGCGCACCTATCTATGGGACATTGCTCGATGGTGAAAACATTTATGAGCAACCGCTAAGCAACGAAGGCATCATCGTAATGGGCAACGAGGGTAACGGCATCTCAGCCCCTATCCGACAACTCATCACCAATCGACTGCTCATTCCCCAGTTTCACGAAGGTCCCGAAAGCCTGAATGTAGCCATTGCTACAGCTATCACTTGTTCAGAATTTAGGAGAAGAAGTATCAATCTATAAGATACACTGCATCAGGATGGCATCATGGTAAGCGGAGCCATCAAAGAGCCAGTCAGATAGTATGGCAGTCTGGCGATAACTTGATTTCTGAAACAGATGGATGCAAGAAAGGTTATCGCAAGGGATGAACGCATAAAGCTGATGCAAATGGAGTGTAGTATGCGCATAGCGATGTAACGCACTCAAAGTGGCCTGCGCATAGCCTTTGCACCGATAATTATCAGCAATGACAATACCCACTTCAGCCCGAAGATTCTTCGGACAGAACGTCGTCAGGTCAACCATTCCCACAGTCTCGCCAGTCTCGTTCTCAATCATCAAACGCACTTGCTTATCGGTATAGATGTCACCGGTTGTCTGACTGATATAATCATGAAGCACAAAACGAGAGTATGGCGCATTCGTCATACCGAGATGCCACTGCGAAGTATCGTTTTCTATGCTATAGAGCATATCAAGATCTTCAGGCTCCATTGCCCGTAGGTGAACGGTGGGAATTATTCTCATTGTATGATTTCCTGTGGTGTGATCAGTATGTGCGTTTCTGTGCTATAGGTTCCGATGTATGAGTGTCCGTCCTTCTCTGCCCGATGAATGACATCTGTGAAAGAAAATGTCTCCAGATCGTAGACAACACATCGTGAACGGCCGGGGGTGACAGATGCATCAGGAGAAAGGAATGTGGCGGAAAGTGCCTTGCGACGTACCAGTTGTCTACACTCTGCCAGCATCTTCTCACTGCCAACGAAGACATACTCCATAGAGTCTGGTTTGCCAAAGAAGCCCATATCCTTACGAATGCGATAATATCCCATCACAAAAAGGGCCATCACGGCTCGTATATAGATGGCAGTCTTAATGGGCAACGTGATAAACAGACTGAGGTGGCCATAGTGTTTACGGAAAAATATCAGCATTGCCTGATAGAACACGTGAACATAACGGAACGACGATTTCTGAGTGGACTCACCTTTATAATGCACGATATCCGCAGGCACATACCAGTTTTCATATCCCCCTTTCAGAATGCGATAACTCAGATCTATGTCTTCACCATACATAAAAAAATCCTCATCAAGCAGTCCGATCTGGTCAAGGACACTGCGACGAAGCATACAAAAAGCACCGCTCATCACATCAATGCGTTCCGGCTGATCCCAAGACAAATGGCTCATATAGTAACGACTGGCGACACCCAACATCTTGAGGAACGACACGTAAGGTGTGGGAAGACCGCGACGCGACTCCATTGCCAGCGTACCATTAGAGTTGTGCATCCTGACTCCTGCCCCACCCGCCTTGGGATGATCATCCATAAAGGTAATAACCTGACGGATAGTATCTGTTCCCACAAAGGTATCTGGGTTCAATAAAAGCACATATTCACCTTGCGACTGGCGAATAGCCATATTGTTGGCACGGGCAAAGCCCAAATTATGATTACTGTCAATAAGTGTGATCGTTGAGCCGAAACATTTTGTCAAATAGGCTATGGTGTTATCCTGCGAGTGATTATCAACAACGATAATCTCACAGTCAATACCTTCAGTTGCCTTGCGTACACTGCGAATGCACTGCTCTACATAGTAGGGCACCTTGTAACTGACGATGATAATGCTCAACTTCATTCTTCTGTGGGTTCTGACGGGTCTTGAACTTGCTGAGGCTCTACCGGCTCGGGCGTCATCTCAGCCTCACAACGATCCTTCGTTGGAATAATAAAAGGCTGGACAAGTAACAGAATGACGGCCAGCCAGCCGAATGTAGGTTCCTCAGCATAGAGGAAATACAATAAGATATTGATGTCCAGCAACAGAAACAAAGATGTCATGCGCAACAATCCCCAGACTTTCAACGCCTTCTCACCTCTATTGAGTAAGTCTCTCTCCACACGCTTAAACTTGAAAAGGCGTAGTGAGAGAGGTATCGCAGCCAGTGTAATGAGTATCATTACGGTAGTAAAGACAAAGCGTGCTTCCTCAGAAATTGTTTCCGAAGGGATATCTCCAAGGAAAAAGCACATAAAAAGATAGATGCCCACCGTTATCAGGCAGAACATTAAAAAACTTATCATCAAATATCGTTGTGCTCTCATCTTTTCATTTTTATTTTCCTTCAAAGGGGGTGCGATTCAGGATTGAGCGTCCCAGCGTCACCTCATCCGTATATTCCAGTTCGTTGCCCACGGAGATACCTCGGGCTATCATGCTGACTTTTACATCAAAAGAGGCCAGTTTACGAAAGACATAGAAAGCAGTAGTGTCACCCTCCATAGTAGAACTGAGGGCCATGATAACCTCTTTCACTTCGCCAGTTTCTACGCGCTGAACCAAAGAACTAATTTCCAGATCACTGGGACCAATACCATCCATCGGTGATATCAGTCCGCCCAATACATGATAAAGTCCATGAAACTGCTGAGTATTCTCAATGGCCATTACATCCTGAATGTTTTCAACGACGCAAATCATCGAAGCATCACGCCGCACATCAGAACAAATGGGACAGATATCCTGATCGCTGATATTATGGCAGACGTGACAGAACTTTATCTCGCGCTTCATTGTTGTAACAGCTGAAGCAAACTGCTCCACGTCAGACGAATCCTGACGCAGCATATAGAGCACCAAACGAAGTGCCGTCTTGCGTCCTATGCCCGGCAGTTTTGCAAATTCTTGTACTGCCCGCTCCAGCAACTGCGATGGATAAGTCTGTGTCATCATCTCTCTATTTCCGACAATTCGAGCCAACGCATTGATTTCTCGTCCAACTCATCGTTCAATATGGGTAGTCGTTTGCTCATCGTGGTAATCTCATCCACAGAGATATTGCCCGAACTAAGGGACATCTCTATCTGTTTTTTCTCATTCTCCAGAGCAGCAATTTCTTTTTCCAATACTTCAAACTCGCGTTTCTCCTTGAAAGACATCTTATGTTTAGAAGATTCTCTATGAGAGCGACTATCAGCTTTCGACAATCCCACATTCTCGGCATTGCCCTGACTCTCCTTCTTGTCTTCACTTGCAGACTGCAAAGACTGCCATTCACGATACTGAGTGTAGTTACCTGGAAAATCCTTGACGATACCCTGCCCCTTGAATACTAACAGATGATCGACCACCTTATCCATAAAATAGCGGTCATGACTGACTACGATAACACAACCAGGGAAGTCCTGTAGATATTCCTCCAGAATCTGAAGCGTGATAATATCCAGATCATTAGTTGGCTCATCAAGCACCAGAAAGTTGGGATTACGCATCAATACGGTGCAGAGATAGAGTTTACGACGTTCGCCCCCAGATAGCTTATAGATATAGTTGTGCTGCTGTTCGGGAGTAAACATAAAATGCTGTAGGAATTGTGAAGCAGACAGATGACGCCCACTACCAAGATCCACATATTCAGCGATATCCCTAACAGCATCAATGACCTTCATTTGGTCATCAAATTTCATACCCGCTTGCGAGAAATATCCAAAACGTACGGTTTCGCCAATAACAATACGACCTTCGTCAGGCTGCATCTCGCTCAACAGCATTTTCAGGAATGTAGACTTACCTGTGCCGTTGTTGCCTACGATACCCATCTTCTCGAAACGAGAAAAATTATAGTAGAAATCCTTAAGAATAATCGTGTCTTCATGTCCCGATTCCGATGCACAAAACATCTTTGAAATATATTGGCACTCAAAAATCTTCGAGCCGATATAGACATTGGAGGCTTTCAGTCGAACAGCACGCTCCTCTATACGGCTCTTGGCAACACGCTCTAATTCATAAAAGGCATCTTCACGGTACTTGGCTTTATGCCCACGTGCCTGCGGCTGACGACGCATCCAGTCGAGTTCTGTCCTATAGAGATTGTTGGCACGGACGATCTCGGCTCTGCGGTTGTCAATACGCTCTTGACGTTTCTCTATATAATAAGAATAGTTACCACGATAGGTATAGATGGTTTGGTCATCCAGTTCCAAAATGACAGAACACACGCGATCCAGAAAATATCGGTCGTGGGTCACCATCAGCAACGTCTTATGACCACGGTTCAAAAAGCCCTCAAGCCACTCAATCATTTCAAGATCAAGATGGTTTGTCGGTTCATCGAGAATCAACAGGTCTGGTTCAGTAATCAGCACATTGGCCAAAGCTACGCGTTTCTGCTGTCCTCCAGACAACTGTCCCATTGGCTGCTGCAAGTTTCGTATCTTCAACTGCGTCAGAATCTGCTTGGCCTTCAGGATTTTCTCTTCATTGCCTTCGTGATTGAAACAGGCATCAAGCACAGAATCTACAGGATCGAATACGGGCGACTGTTCCAATATACCAACCTTCAAATCACGCCTAAAAATAATATTCCCGCTGTCATAACCTTCTTTTCCTGAGATTATTGACAGCAAAGTAGACTTGCCGATGCCGTTTTTGGCAATCAATCCCACCTTTTGCCCTTCGGCTATGGAGAAATTGATATCCTTGAACAACAATAAAGCCCCGAACGATTTTGTCAGGTTCTGTACATCCAGATATGGTATCTCGCGAGCCATTAATCCTTCAGCGACTGATTGATCTGTGCAATATAGTCCAATACAGCATCTCGACCATCCCCTTTTTCAGATGATGTGATGAAATAAGGTGGCATTTCCTCCCAAGTCTCCAGCATGGCCTTGATATAATTGTCAACATTCTGATGTACCTTACCTGTCGACAATTTATCAGCTTTTGTAAACACGATGGAGAACGGGATACTTGAAACACCCAGCCATTCCATAAATTCCAAATCAATTTTCTGGGGCTCCAAACGTATATCAATCAACACGAAGACATTGACCAACTGCTCACGTCCCAATATATACCCTCGAATCATCTGCTCCAGCTTTGCAATCTCACTTTTAGAGCGTTTTGCAAAACCATAGCCAGGCAGGTCTACCAAATACCACTCGCGATTGATGATAAAATGGTTAATAAGCAATGTCTTGCCAGGTGTTGAAGAGGTCTTTGCCAACTTCTTATTACCGCAGAGCATATTGATGAGACTCGACTTACCCACATTGGACCTGCCGATAAATGCATACTCAGGCTTTGTGTCATTAGGACACATCCCTACATTCGGTGCAGACAACGTAAATTCCGCGCTTTTAATCTCCATTTGTTCTTCTTATCTGATTCTATCAAGCGAACGCACCAATTTCTCATCTTTCACAATCGCCTTGCGTGACAGAAAGAGGAAGAAAACAGCCACCAGCGGTAGAGCCATATACCACTCCATCAAGGGCTGATTAACGGCCAGCATGATATAGTAGACGATGCTCACCACCATAGGCAATATACATAGAAAGGCCTGCGTTGGACGCTGTTTAAACAGGAAAACATTACCCAGTGAAAGGGCAGTCAATACCCCCAAAATGATAGTCCAAACGATGCTCGTTTCCATAAAAGCACCGACACAAAAGGCAACACCAGCCAATATCAGATATATAGTCTGAATACGCTGTATCATAATTCGGCTGTAGGCTGAGCGTCCTTGGCAGGATCGCGCCAGTAAACTTTATCCTCGACAAACTCTTGGGTAGCCTGCAATGAAGGCTTCGGCAACTTCTCGTAATAACGTGAGATCTCTATCTGTTCCCGGTTCTCAAAAACTTCTTCGAGCGAATCATTGTAGCTGGCAAACTCTGCCAGTTTCTTCGATAGGTCTTCCTTAATCTGAACAGAAATCTGGTTAGCGCGCTTTGCTATGATGGCAACGCTTTCATAAATATTGCCTGTCTCGTCGCACAAATCCATAATGTTGCGGGTCACGGTATTAACCGGTGCTTTTGATTTCTTGTAATCCATTGTGATATTCAAATTTGCAAATTTATATTATTCTTTCGTGAATTTCTTACATTTATTAATGAATTTCTGAGCTAGTTCACAGTTCTTGGAATCAGGGTACTCGTTTAGGAAACCGTAGCACTCATCTTCTGCATCGCGGTAACGCTCCATGCGTTTATCCTCACTGGAATTTTCAGCTAATTCATATTTACTTTTCATAATCAGAAGCGAGAAGTCTTCACGGTGTTTCATAAACGGATAGGTCTTCAGTGCATTCTGAGCAACGATGATGCTTGATGTGTAATTACTCTCACTGTTCGAGTTTACATTTCCAAAATAGCCACCCAGATTATAATAAAGCTGAGCTGACAGCAGTTCCTTCTGGACAAGTTTATCCTGCAGGTCAAACAATTTGTCTTGGGCAACGAGACGAAGATCAGACTGAGGATAGAAGTCAAGGAATTGCTGGAAAGCAGAAATGGCACCCAGCGTCGGTGTCTGGTCAAGGCGCGGCTCCGGAGCACTCTCGTATAGTGCCTGACCTACATAGAACATCGCCATTTCAGCATAGACCCCTCTTGGGTAAGTCGTATAATACTTCTTGAAAGTTTCTGAAGCTGATTCGTAATCGTGGTTCATAAACTCCGACATAGCCAACATATAGAGCGACTCCTGAGCCTCGTCTGAACCTTTTTTTAGGGTAATCAGTTCACGCAGGAGCATCTCTGCGCGGTTATATTGACCTTCTGCGAAACACTGCTTGGCATATTCATAGCGGTAGTCATAGTCCGTCGACTTAAGCACCTTGTTAAATTCTCCGGCACAACTGCTTAGCAAAAGCACTGAACAAATCAGCAATATGACGTTCTTTCTCATCATCTTTTTACGATTTAGCGTGCAAAATTACTCATTTCCATCCAAAAAACAAAGCGTTTACATATTTTTTAACCGCTATAGCCCTGTATTTTACAAAATATTCGTAATTTTGCACTTCGATATGAACTTCAAGCTAACTTCCAAATACCAGCCGACAGGCGATCAGCCCGAAGCCATCCTTGAACTGACCAATGGCGTATTGAGGGGCGATCACTCTCAAGTTCTGCTGGGCGTGACTGGCTCCGGCAAAACTTTCACAATGGCGAATGTCATAGCCAACGTGAATCGTCCAACCCTTATCCTCAGTCACAACAAGACACTGGCAGCCCAGCTTTACGATGAAATGAAAGGGTTCTTTCCCGAGAATGCCGTTGAATATTATGTCAGTTATTATGACTATTACCAACCTGAAGCCTATCTGCCCAGCAGTGATACATATATTGAGAAAGACTTACAAATCAACGAAGAAATAGACAGACTTAGGCTTTCCGCAGTAAGTTCTTTATTGTCAGGAAGAAGAGACGTTGTTGTTATATCATCGGTTTCTTGCATTTATGGTATGGGAAGCCCTAACGCACTTTCCGAAAATATCATAGAACTTCACCAAGGCCAGTCTATTGATCGCAATGTTCTGTTAAGAAAACTAGTACAGTCACTATATATCCGTAATGACTTAACGCTTGAGCGCGGAAACTTCCGGGTGAAAGGAGATACCATTGACATCTATATGGCCTACAACGAGACGATTCTCCGGATTACTTTCTGGGACGATGAAATCGACTCTATTGAGGAATTGGATCCTATTACGTTGAACAGAATGGGCCGTTACGGTGAATATAAACTGTATCCAGCCAACCTGTTTATGACCACACAGGAACAAACTACCAAGGCAATTCACGATATTCAGGATGATCTGATAAAGCAGGTGAACTTTTTCGAGGAACTGGGTGACGGTATTAAGGCTCAACGCATCAAGGAACGTGTGGAGTATGATATGGAAATGATCAAGGAATTAGGCCACTGTTCGGGCATAGAGAACTACTCACGTTATTTCGATGGTCGCCATCCTGGTGAACGTCCCTATTGTCTGCTTGACTATTTCCCGGAAGATTTTCTTCTCTTCATTGATGAAAGTCATGTCAGTGTTCCACAGATTGGAGGTATGTATGGCGGTGACCGAGCCCGCAAAACCAACCTCGTTGAATATGGATTTCGCCTGCCTGCAGCATTCGATAACCGTCCGCTTACTTTCGAGGAGTTTCAGAAGGAAGTCCATCAAGTCATCTATGTGTCAGCCACCCCTGCTGATTTTGAATTGCAGGAGGCAGAAGGTGTAGTTGTTGAACAAGTCATCCGTCCTACGGGACTACTTGATCCAGAAATTGAGGTTCGTCCCAGCGAGAACCAAATTGATGACCTGCTTGAAGAAATTAACATCCGTATTGAGCGAAAAGAACGCACATTGGTTACTACACTAACAAAACGTATGGCAGAGGAACTGTCGGAATATTTACTCAATCATAGTGTACAAACAGCCTATATTCATAGTGATGTAGCTACTCTTGATCGCGTAAAAATACTGGCAGACCTGCGCAATGGTGTTTACGATGTGTTGGTAGGAGTCAATCTTCTGCGAGAGGGACTTGACTTGCCAGAGGTCTCATTAGTAGCAATCCTTGATGCTGACAAGGAAGGTTTTCTGCGTAGTCGACGCTCTTTGGTGCAGACTGCAGGTCGCGCAGCACGCAACGTAAACGGACGAGTCATCATGTATGCCGACACGATCACGGCCTCAATGCAGCAAACTATCGACGAAACCCAACGTCGCCGCATGAAGCAAATGGCCTATAACGAGGCTCACGGAATTACTCCAACACAAATTGTCAAGACACTTAAACAAAGTACGTTAAGCAAAGACGACACACCAGACGTAAAGGAATTGAAACGCTCTTCTCTGACATATCCATCTGCAACCGGGCAATCCTCTATCGTGGCAGCCGATCCTATTGTAGAAAGCATGACACGTCCTCAACTGGAGAAACTCATTGCCGAAACCACGCGTCGCATGAAAGAAGCCGCCAAGCAACTTGATTTCCTGCAGGCAGCGCAATATCGCGATGAGATTATTCGTATGCAGCAGGAGTTAGAACTCAAGTAAGGGAATCATATCTGAAATATTTGGATAATTAAAGATTTATGATTACCTTTGCAAGCCTAAGGATATTTTTATTTTATAACTATGTATTTTACAGGCATCATCATCGCTGCGTTGACCTTCCTGACAATCGGCTTTTTCCATCCCATTGTTATTAAGGTAGAATACTACACGGGCACACGGCTTTGGTGGCTCTTCCTCGTTGTGGGATTGGCCTCCATCGGAGTTGCTCTGTTCATCGAGAATGAGATTTTGTCCGCCACTATTGGTGTCTTCGGAGCATCAGCACTCTGGAGCATTGGCGAGATCTTTTCACAGAAGCAACGTGTTAAGAAGGGCTGGTTCCCCATGAATCCAAAACGCAAACAAGACTATGAAGACTGAACTCCTGCTGGTTGGAAAGACTGCTGACAAGCACTTCGATGCCGGTATTCAGGACTATACTCAGCGCATCGGCCATTATATGCCGTTTGCCATCACCGTCATTCCTGAACTAAAAAACACGAAGAACCTCTCAGAGGAACAGCAGAAACAAGCCGAAGGTGAACTGATTCTCCGTCAGATTCAGCCGAGTGACACCGTTGTGCTGCTTGACGAACACGGACAAGAAATGCGTAGTTTGGAATTTGCCCGCTGGTTAGAGCAAAAAAGAAATACGGCCCGTCGACTACTGTTTGTCATCGGAGGGCCGTATGGATTCTCACCTGCCGTCTATAAAAGAGCCAACGAACAGGTATCACTGTCGAAGATGACGTTCTCTCATCAAATGATACGCCTTGTTTTCACCGAACAAATCTATCGCGCCTGTACCATTATTAAAGGCGAACCTTATCATCACGAATAAAAAGAAAAGTGAGAGACAGGATTTGACTCTCCCATCTCTCACCTCTCTCTCCTTATTTTTTACAGGTCGTTGTAGTTGCCCGTGAAGGTCGTAGTCTGCATATTGCCCGTTTCAAATCCCTTCTTCAACCAACGCTTGCGCTGTTCGGAAGTACCATGAGTAAACGACTCCGGCAGTGCATAACCTTGAGCCTTTTTCTGCAACCAATCGTCACCGATAGCCTTAGCCAACTCTAAACCTTTCTCCATGTCGCCATATTCCAAGGAGTGATTCCGCTCATCCTCATAGTGAGCCCACACACCCGCATAGTAGTCAGCCAGCAGTTCCAAACGAACACTAATCTGATTAGCCTGCGTCTTGTCAACCTGACTCATCTGCTGATGGGCTTTGCTTAGGATGCCAAGCGTGTACTCCACATGGTGTCCTATCTCATGAGCGATGACGTAAGCATAGGCAAAAGTGTTACCCTGCACGCCAAGCTGTTTCTTCATCTCTGTGAAGAACGACAGGTCGACATAGAGTTTCTGATCACCAGAACAATAGAAAGGGCCAACAGATGCCGTAGCTGAGCCACATGCCGAGTTGACGCTGTTGGTGAAGAGCACCAGCGTGGGAGGCGGATACTCACCCAGACCGTTCTTGCGGAATACCTCTGTCCATACATCTTCCGTACTGGCCAGAATCTGTGCACACTCTTCTGCCAACTGCTGTTCCTCTGCAGTGAACTCACGTTGGCCCGCAGGAGTCTCCGTCTGTATAGCCGACAAGCCACCGTTCTGCACAACATTCGTCACCACATCTCCCAGATTTCCACCTGACAGAAAGGTCATCAGGGCAATAATTATGATACCGCCAATACCACCGATACCGGCTTTGGCACCCGTGCTTAGACCACGACGGTCTTCAACATTCGAGCTTTTTCTTCTTCCGTCAAGTTTCATTGACTCTTTCTTTTTTCTACTTTTCTTATTTTATCAAAAGTCCTTGGTCTGCTCAGCCACCTCAGTATTAATCTTGTCGATAAATTCCTGAATGGACATGGTACGCTGTTCGCCGCCACCCTGTTGGCGCATGGAAACAAGTCCTTCGGCCTCTTCCTTCTCGCCAACAATAACCATATAAGGAATACGCTTCAACTCGTTGTCACGGATCTTGCGTCCCAACTTCTCGTTGCGCAGGTCGATGCTACCGCGTACCCCCTGCTCGTTGAACTGCTCCAGCACTTTCTTGGCATAGTCGTTGTACTTCTCCGACAACGGCAACACCACAACTTGATCTGGTGTCAACCATAGAGGGAAGTGCCCGCTGGTATGCTCAATGAGCACAGCCGTGAAACGCTCTAACGAACCAAAAGGTGCACGGTGAATCATCACAGGCGTCTTCTTCTGGTTATCCTCGTCGGTATACTCCAACTGGAAACGCTTTGGCAGATTATAGTCTACCTGAATAGTACCCAACTGCCAACGACGACCAATGGCATCCTTAATCATGAAGTCGAGCTTAGGACCATAGAAGGCAGCCTCACCATATTCCACCTTGGCAGGCAGACCCTTTTCAGCGCAGGCCTCCTGAATGGCTCGCTCAGCCAAAGCCCAATCCTCATCCGTGCCTACATACTTCTCGTGATTATTGGGATCACGCAGAGAAATCTGTGCTTCAAAGTTGAAACCGAAGGCCGACAGCACGATGTTGATGATGTCCATCACGTTCAGGAACTCCTGTTTCACCTGATCAGGACGGCAGAACAAGTGAGCATCGTCTTGAGTGAACGAACGCACACGGGTCAAACCATGCAACTCACCACTCTGCTCATAGCGATAGACCGTACCAAATTCGGCAATACGCAGAGGCAGGTCTTTATAGGAACGAGGCTTCCAAGCAAAGATTTCACAATGGTGAGGGCAGTTCATAGGCTTCAGCAGATACTCTTCACCTTCTTCGGGAGTATTGATGGGCTGGAACGAATCCTTGCCATAGTGGTCCCAGTGACCAGAAGTTACATAGAGATTTTTTGATCCTATATGCGGTGTAATAACTTCCTGATATCCATACCGCTTCTGAACTTTACGCAAGTGGTCCTGAAGACGTAGTCGCATATCCGTACCCTTCGGCAGCCAAATAGGCAGACCTTTGCCTACCTTATCGGAGAACATAAACAGTTCCATCTCCTTACCGATCTTACGATGATCGCGCTTTTTGGCCTCTTCGAGCATCACCAGATACTCGTCAAGCATCTTTTTCTTCGGGAAAGTGATACCATAGAGACGCTGCATCTGCTCACGAGTGGCATCGCCACGCCAGAAAGCACCGGCCACACTTGTCAACTTGATAGCCTTGATCTCGCCTGTATCCACCAAGTGAGGACCACGGCAGAGATCAGTGAAAGCCCCCTGCGTGTAGGTTGTAATAGAACCATCCTCCAAATCTTGCTCAATGTGTTCGCACTTATAGGTCTGACCGTCGGCAGCAAACTCCTTCAGAGCGTCTGCCTTAGTCACCTCGCGGCGCACCACCGGCTCCTTCTTTGAAGCCAATTCTTTCATTTTCTGTTCAATCTTGGGGAAGTCGCTCTCCTTGATACTTTCGCCACCAGGCAACAGCACATCATAGAAGAACCCGCTCTCTACAGCAGGACCGAAACCGAACTGGATGCCAGGATACAACTCCTTGAGCGCCTCGGCCAGCAGGTGGGCACTGGTGTGCCAGAACGTGTGCTTGCCTTGTTCGTCTTCCCACTTATAGAGTTCAAACTTTGCGTCCTCATTGATCGGACGGTTTAACTCCACAGTCTCACCGTTCACTCCGCAGCAAAGCACGCTACGTGCCAGAGCCGGTGAGATGCTCTCGGCAATCTCGAATCCGGTCACGCCCTGTTCATACGAGCGAACAGATCCGTCCGGAAAAGTAATGTTGATCATATCTACAATATATGTTTAAGTTTAAAGCAGTGCAAAGGTACACACTTTTTCCCATTCGACCAAGAATAATAGGCAAAAAAGAAAAGTTTCCGCTTGTCTATAAATTCAATGTATGCTTGTAAGCCTTGCGGAGTTTGCGCACGGCAGTGTTACGAATCTGACGCACACGCTCACGCTTCAGCCCCATGTCCTCGGCAATCTCAGCCATCGTCAGGTTATCCTGACCGATGCCGAAATAGGCATTCACCACCCTACTCTCGCGCTCATTCAGCACATCCAAAGCCTTTTCCACCGCTGCCTCAGTCGTTGAACTATACACACGTTCATCGGCCATCGGTGAATTGGCGTTTACCAGTACAGATAGCAAACTGACATTGTTTTTCGAGCCTAAAGGCGCATCCACCGAACGCGTCTGTCCGTCGCGGTTGTTCTCCACCCGCTGTTCGGCACTCTCTTTTTTCAGTGCCCGCTCTATCTGCTGACGGATGATTACCACGGCATAGTTCACGAAACGCAGGCCGCGCGCACCGTCATACTTACCTGCAGCCTTCATCAATCCAAGATTACCCTCGCTGATCAGATCTTCCATCGGCAAGCCCTGCCCCTGATACTGTCGGGCAATAGCCACCACAAAACGCAGGTTTGCCTCTATCAACTTGTTCAGCGCCCGCTCATCACCACGCTGTATGCGCACCGATAGGTTTCGCTCTTCGTCTTCCGACAAGAGTGACTCCTGCCCTATCTCGTCTAAATATTTGTTCAGAATATCGCCTTCTTTCATCTCCGTATTTTAATTTGTCGGCAAAGTTACGAAAATTTATAGGCATCTCCAAATTTATCAGAACATTTATCTAATGTGAGTTTGAGGTAAGTTTTTGAGCATATTCCACGCTAACATCTACAACAGTTTATGAATGTTATCTTTTTTTAAGAATGAATAAATTGTTTGACAGAAGATTTTATAACGGCTAATTTTGTAACATCAATTAGTAAGAGACAGGCAGGCAAAGATGTCTCTTGTTTCGTTATATTAATAAAAATAGGTAATATGGTATTCACGCTTATCGTCCTTTTAGTAACTGCTATAGCATTCGCATTCAATAAGGTTCGCTCCGACATTGTGGCACTATGTGCCGTGATAGCCTTGCTGCTTGGCAACATACTCACTCCCTCGGAAGCTCTGGCCGGCTTCTCCAATCCTATCATTATTATGATGGCGGGTCTGTTTATCATCGGAGGAGGAGCATTCCAGACCGGACTTGCCAAGATTGTCGGCTCTAAACTGATAGGACTGGCAGGCAAGTCAGAGACCGGCCTCTTCATACTCGTCATGCTGGTCACTGCTGTCATTGGAGCATTTGTGAGCAACACGGGCACGGTGGCTCTCATGTTGCCTATCGTCGTTTCCATGGCTTCAGAGACCAAGACCAATGCTTCACGCCTGCTCATGCCGCTCGCCTTTGCCAGTTCTATGGGAGGAATGCTCACGTTAATCGGTACTCCGCCCAACCTTGTCATCGACGAGATCATGCAGAAAGCGGGGTTTGAAAAACTATCATTCTTTTCCTTTCTGCCTGTAGGTCTCGTTTGTATAGTCGTAGGAGTGATTGTACTCTTGCCACTGACGAAGTGGATACTTGGACGCAAGGGAAAAGAAAGCGGAAATGAGACCGACACCGGCAAGTCGCTCAGTTCACTTGTCAGCGAATACAAGCTGGCAGACAACGTCAGCCGTTTCGATATTGACCGACAATCTCCAATAGTTGGACAGACCATCGGCAACCTCGACATATACCGTCGATACGGACTGACGGTAATGGAGGTAAGGACGGAGAAAGGCAAGACCCGCAAACTCGTGCGAGACATTACGCAGACGATGGCAACGGCAGACGTACAAATAAAGTCGGGCGACAGTCTCTATATCTCTGGCAGTAAAGAAAACATAGCCCGATTTGCCGAAGAATACGGACTAACGGAATCTACTGCGTCCCAAGATCTTGACTTCTACGACATCGGATTGGCAGAGATAGTCTTGCTGCGCGAATCGAAGTTTGTCGGCATGAAGCTATCCGACTCCGGTTTCCGTTCCAAGTTCAGCATCAGCGTACTGGCAGTACGCAGAGGCAAGAAATACATACGCAACAATATTGCCGACCTGAAGATGCAGGCTGGCGACGTGCTGCTCGTACAAGGGACATGGCAGAACATAGGGAGATTGTCCAACGATGAAGAGCATTGGGTTGTTCTCGGCCAGCCTCTCAAAGAGGCTTCACGTGTCGTTCTCGACTACAAAGCACCTGTAGCTGCCGCCATCATGCTGCTCATGATATGTATGATGGTCTTCAACTTCATACCGGTCGCTTCCGTTACGGCAGTGCTCATCGCCAGCGTTTTAATGATATTGACAGGATGTTTCCGCAGTGTAGAAGCAGCCTACAAGACCATCAACTGGGAGAGTATAGTGCTCATAGCAGCCATGATGCCCATGTCTACAGCCCTGGAGAAGACAGGAGCGTCAGCTATGGTATCGGAATTGCTGGTTGGAAACCTCGGCTCGTTCGGCCCCGTAGCACTGCTGGCCGGCATCTATTTCACGACTTCCCTGCTGACCATGTTCATATCCAACACGGCCACAGCCGTACTTATGTCGCCCATAGCCCTATCTTCTGCCCTCGCTGCGGGCATCAGTCCTGTGCCCTTGTTGTTTGCCGTAGCCGTAGCCGCCAGCATGTGTTTCGCCTCTCCCTTCTCTACTCCGCCCAATGCACTGGTCATGAAAGCCGGTCAATACACGTTCATGGAGTATGTCAAAGTGGGACTTCCACTCCAGATAATCATGGGCATCGTGATGGTCATCGTCCTGCCGTTGCTCTTCCCGTTTTAAAGTTCGGGATAAGAAAATTGTTCAAAAGTTGTAGGAGTAGATACCGAACTCACATTAAAGATGCTGTTTCCACCACGTAAACCATATATTAAGCCCTCGTTAATATGATACTTAGACAACGTAAACACCATAGTAACACATTTTAAGGCTTATCGTTTAATCTTCTTTATCCATTGGCGCAGTTCTTCCTCCGATGGCAGAACCTTGCGGACATCCTCTGCTTTTGGTAAGTCTGACGAATATAAAACAAACGTTCTTCTGATAGAAGCCACCCCAAAACCTCTCAACCCAGGCAGTTCTTTCTGCAACTGTTCGCTAATGCGCTCAATGGCTCCCGTCCCCCAGAAGCCTTTGCGAGAATGTTCGGAAATATAGCGGCCAATACCGAAATAGAGCGATAGCTGTTCTCGGTTCACTCCTTTTGCTGCCCTATACTGACTTTGCAGGATGGCTGACTTAATAACTTTTACGGCATCCCGCCATTCTCTTGGTAATGTATCTTGGCTATTCATAATTCTGTTCTCCTCATTTTTTTGTTTTTATAACGTAAATATTTTCATCATAGTATCTTCCAAATCTTTCAGATTCGTAAATTCCTTCCACTCACAACGAGTATTCTATTGTGAGTACTCACGTATATAATTCGATTTACCAATTTACCAGCCGTTCAAAAGGATTTGAGTTGTTTTGTGATTTCTTTATTGTATCTAACTCTATATTCAGTGATGTAATAATTTCTTGTGATTTCGAATTTTCTTCATTCAGAATACTAACTTCTGATTTCACAGCTATCAATTCTTGATTTCTTTTTGCTATGCTTTCATTTGCTCTCTTTAATAAGTCATCTGTGACTTTAAATGTTTGTTCTGCTTTTTTTAACGCAAATTCCAATACTTTCTTTTCATTTAATAAAATATTTATTTCATCGGATTTCTCTGATATTGATTGATTCAATGCTTCAATTCGATTATTTCGCCGTTCCAGTTTAGCTGTTGTATTTCTCAATTCTTTTTTCAATTCAAATATTTGAGAATGTAACATTCTTGAATGTCGCTCAAAATTGGTGCTAAATTCATCTATTTTGACTTGTTTTTTCCTAACCTCTTTTTTCAGACTCCTTGTTTGCCTTTCTTTATTTAAGAAAGCAATTAGCAGGAATATAAATAGAATGCAGATTCCTATTACAATTGTTATATGTCCATTCTTGGCAAAATGGAACAAGGCCTCAATATTTGAAACTAATATATTCATAATTTAATCTAATAAATGACCTTTAAACAAATAAATATCTTGATGGGGACTATCTATTCCAAAGACTCTGACTATGATATAAGATTTATCTTGTTCTTTATCATATTCTTTTATCATAGACCATTCATTACTGCTGATAGGCATATTTTCAAGATAGCCAACCCCTGTAGTTGTAGCTTTTACCTCAAGAAACATTTGATGTCCGTTTTCTGTAGTGAAAGAGATATCACGTTTACTGCTATAATTTGACTTACAATAATAGATCTTTCCGTTAACAATGACTTTCTTCTCGTAATCTTCCTCTGTGGAAATAGATGGACAGATAGGGGTATATCCCATAGAAATCAATTTTTCATAAACGATAATTTCACCTTTAAATCCTGTTATCATATTACGTTCTGTTGCAGATTCGTCGGGATGATAATCTAAAGACGTTTTGATTGTCCCACTTTCAGGAATAGGTTCTTTTTCTAAAAACGAGACATCATATCCTTTATCCTCTAAATTTTGGCAAATACCATCTATATCCTCAATCATTAAAATAAAAAGTTCACGTTCCTTTCCTTTTATATCAAGATACTTGCATAAGGGAGTTAATAAAGGTTCAACATTGGCCGGACGTAGGTTGCCCGTATAGTAAAACTCGTTCTTACTACCAAAAGTTTGTTTATCTATTACGTCATAATCATTTCCATAGGTCAGGCTAATTTTTTCACAATGGTAAAAATGAGTATTCCCCAATAGTTTCTGGAGAATCAGTTTCTTCTCATCATAAGTTTTCTTTTCAGATTTTTGACCTGCTGCAATTAGTGCCAAAGGGGAAAGTTTTCCTAACAGAATCTTCCGAAGTTCCTCCGTTTCTGATTTCTTTTCAAATTTAGGATTTATACTTTCTTCAGTTATAATCTTAACTCCCATTAAGGATAGTAATTCTATTACTTTCCCTCGTTCTGTTGGCTTTCCAATATAGACTCTATTTTCACTTCCAAATCCATCAAGTGTGATATGACTTAATTCTGATGGCAACAAAAATTTATTATCTTTTGATAAGATAAGATTTGATTTTGCCCATGTTATTACTTTTTCTTTACCATTTGATAACAATACATCAAGTTCCACAAGTCTTTGATATACTCTACATATACGTTCCTTGTTTAATTCTAAATTATCAATATCTTTTGAGATATTTGTAAGAATTGTCAAACAATCATCTATATTGATTGTATTGCGTAACCTTAGTAATTCATTCCAGCTCTCATGAACTTCGCCTTCAATATCAAGCACAGGCAAATATGGACCTGCGATTGTCTTAATATCTTCTGTGTTTTGCAGTAGCTTTTGAGAAAGCATTAACCGACCATCAGAAGAAGGGAAGCTCTGAACATTTCTAAATGCCCAATTAATAAATGATTCTTTGTCAATGTCTGAAAAGTTTCTCGATTCAGGCCAATATCCAGCCATCCCTTTCACAACATCCTTATTGGGAATGTATTCTTTTGTAAGAATAGAACTCCATATCAGTTTTTGAAAACTATGTGAACAATCATTCGTCAAAATAAATGGAGCATAATATAACAGAAAACAACTAAAACTATAATAAAAGGGATTGCCCCATGAGCCAACGTTGTATTCTTTCTCAAATCTTGATTTAACATCTTCAAGAAGGGAATAATTATTGGGAGAACTTAATCTGACGTAAGTAAGTTCAAGAGTGTTTTTAATGCCTAGTTTTGTAAAAAAAACACTCCACTCCACAAAATCTTCACTTTTGAAAGGATACTCTTCAGAAATATAGATATCGCCATCATAGACCTTTTCAATATCTATAGTTGGCTTGTACATACTACCTAAAAATAAATTTTCTGCATCTGTTAAATTTCCTTTTTTTGATAAAAATTTAAGTTTGGATAAAATATTACTACTGATTTCTTCAAATATACTGATCTTTTTGTTGACTTCGAACAAAAAACGAACGACCTCTATAGCATTATCTTTATTTATATAATTCTTTTTGCATATCACATTTTGAATAAATGTAATATCGGACAATTGTTCTACCCCCAATTTGGTCAACCAATCAACAATTTGCTTTTTTGTTTGAAAGGCTTTGCAGATATCAGGATGAAGTATCTTTGCATTTTCTGCTATTTCATGTTGCTCTTTATATGAAGATGGAAAGAATAAATCATTAGGAACTTGAAGATGATTATTTTCATCCAATAAAAATCTTGTTGATTGTAATATTTCCACAAGTTCTTCCTGTTCTGCTTTATTTTCAAGATAGTAGTTAAATAGGAAATTTATCAACTTAACATCAAAAGTTGCATCAATACTGTCAAATGCTTTGTCATCTTCAAAAATCCCCTTCAATTTTTTTCTATCAAAAACAAACGCCCCATATTCATTAAGAATTCTGCTCCCTTTCCACAAATTGGGAATTAAGTCATCATCCTTAAATGA
>CAMWKM010000054.1 GCA_947174835.1 uncultured Prevotella sp. | reverse complement strand
ACCAACGACCCCGAGATTACAAATCACGTGCTCTGGCCAACTGAGCTAAAGAGGCAGGGTGGGCAAGCGGTCTATATCGCACCGCTACAACCAAGTACCTTTGCTACGTTCCCGTCCTGGAGGATTCCGAGGGAGCTGGTCGTACAGGACTTGCCCATTTTCGGCTGCAAAGATACAATAAAAAAGTGAAAAAAGAAAAGTGGAAAGTGAAAAGTTTCTTCTTTTTAACTATTTTTTGAGAGTAGGGGAGTGATATGTGCGGGAAAATGCTTAATTTTGCAGGCAAATATTAAATTGTTAAAAAGAACATCAACTTGACTGCACCGGAATATATTCAACTGAAGGCCTTTGCTCGCATCGATGGTGTGATACTGTCGTTGTTGTGGTTGGTCAGTTTCTGCTGTTACATATTAGGGATTACCTCGCCTCTCTGTGGCCTGCTGGCCATTGGACTGGCCCTGCTGACACCTTTCTATGTAGGCAGTCGTCTGAAGCGTTTCCGCGATAATGGACTGGATGGTGTAATCTCGTTGCTGCGCGGTTGGGCCTATGTGATCTTGGTGTTTTTCTATGGCGGATTGTTGTTTGCTGTTGCGCAGTTCATCTATTTCGCCTATGTGGATCACGGTTATCTGTTGCAGTCGGTGACCGATGCGTTGTCGGTGCCTGAAACGGCACAGGCTCTCCGGCAGATGGGCATGAGTAGTCAAGTGGACGAAGCACTGCAGATGATGGGGACGATGCGTCCCATTGATATTGCGCTGAGCATCTTGACGAATAACATCATCATCGGCATTGTGATGGGATTGCCTATTGCGGCGATGATGCAGAAGAATGGTGAAAAAGTAAAAGGGTGAAGAAAGTGGATATATCAGTAGTTATACCTCTCTACAATGAGGAAGAGTCTATACCCGAATTGTTTGGGTGGATAGAGCGTGTGATGGCTGAAAACCATTTCAGTTATGAGGTCATTTTCATCAGTGACGGCTCTACCGATCGTTCGTGGGATATCATCACGGAGTTGAAAGAGAAGTCGACGTGTGTGAAAGGCATCAAGTTTCGTCGCAACTATGGCAAGAGTCCCGCTCTCTATTGTGGCTTCAAGGCAGCAGAGGGCGATGTGGTCATTACGATGGATGCAGACCTGCAGGACTCGCCCGATGAGATTCCGGAACTGTATCGGTTGGTGAAAGAAGAGCGTTACGACGTGGTGAGCGGCTATAAGCAGAAACGCTATGACCCGCTATCGAAGACGCTGCCCACCAAACTCTTCAATGCTACGGCACGAGCCGTGAGCGGTATCAAGAACCTGCATGATTTCAATTGTGGTCTGAAGGCATATCGTCGAGACGTGGTGAAGAATATTGAGGTCTATGGCGAGATGCATCGCTATATTCCCTATTTGGCCAAACAGGCCGGCTTTGATAAGATCGGGGAGAAGGTGGTGCATCATCAAGCCCGCAAATACGGCACATCGAAGTTTATGGGATGGAACCGCTTTGTGAATGGTTATCTGGATCTGCTGACACTTTGGTTCCTGTCTGTCTTTGGCAAGAAGCCGATGCACGTGTTCGGTTTTCTGGGCACCATCATGTTTCTTATCGGTTTTCTGGCTGCGTTTATCTTGGCTATCGGCAAGATTTTGGGATTGCTCTATATCACCGATTCTGCCTTCTTCTATCTCTCGCTGACGATGATGATGATGGGCACGCAGTTCTTCCTGACCGGTTTTCTGGGCGACTTGATCAGCCGTTCATCAACTACCCGCAATGACTACCAGATAGAAGAGACGATATGAAGAGAGTGCCCTTTGTCTTTTTTATCCTGACACTTCTTCTCGTGGCCTGCTCGTCGATAGATTGTCCGATAGCGACAACCGTGGCTGTAAACTACACTTTCTGTGATGCCGCCGGGGCGAAGACCACCTTGGATGATACCTTGTCGGTATGGACACGGCGTGGCGATGGCACTGATACCCTGCTGTTCAACAGAGGTGTCGGGCAGACTGCCCTACAGTTGCCCATCAGTTACCAGCGTCCGGAAGACATTCTGGTCTTCCGCATTGTCGATGTCTTGAACGTGGAGACGCTTGACACTGTATGGATTACGAAGGAGGATATTCCCCATTTTGAGTCGGTGGATTGTGCCGCTCATTTTTTCCATACGCTGACAGCAGTGCGCAGCACTCATCGCGGCATCGATACTATTGCAATTATAAATCCCTCAGTGACCTATGACACGTCAGTCGAACATCTCCGCATTTGCTTCAAGGCTCGTCGTTAGCCTGTTGCTCCTGCTGGCTCCGATGGGTGTCAGTGCCCAGCGTTTCCTGCAAATAGAGCGCGACACGGTGCCTTTTTTCCAAGGCTTTGCCGTCTCGGTAGATCTGGTAGGTGCCGCCATGATGCATTTAGGTGACTACGGACAGTATGAGGGTGCACTGCGTGTGAATCTGCACAATCAGTATTTTCCTGTTGTGGAGGTGGGCTATGGCAAGGCTGACCACGAGTCTGATGCCATAACAGGTATAGCCTATAAGACTGCGGCTCCTTATTTCCGTGTGGGTGCCGATGTTAATATTCTGAAGCAGAAGCATACGGGCAACCGTCTGTTTATAGGTCTGCGTTATGCTTTTACCAATTACAAGGTAGATATCAGTCGTCTTACGTTCCCCGATCCGGTGTGGCAGTGGGATACCTCGTTCAACGTGAAAGACGAGCCGTGCAGTCAACACTGGGCAGAGGTAGTGATTGGCATTGATGCCAAGATTGCGGGACCGCTACATCTGGGGTGGAGTGCGCGCTACAAGACACGTTTATCTCATAATGACGGACAGATGGGCAATGTCTGGTATGTGCCTGGCTATGGCACGCAGGACTCCAGTGCTTTGGGGGCGACGTTTAACGTGATACTGGATATTTAAGAAGATGAGAACTCAGAAATTGTTTTGGCTGACAGGGATGTTGATGGCCGTGCTCTGCAGTGCCTGCAACAGGAATCAGACCTATCAGCACGATCAGGGTTTCGTGTTTGGTACGATTTATAATATCACTTATCAGTCGATAGATAATCTGCAAACCGAAATAGAGGCAGAACTGCAGAAGGTGGATGACGAACTTTCCATGTTTAATGAACATTCTACCGTGGCTTGCCTGAACCGTGGCGAGGCTGTTGATACTGGTGCTATGTTCAATGAGGTCTACCAGTTGGCTCGGAAGATCAATATAGATACCGATGGTGCTTTCGATATTACCGTCGCTCCATTGGTCAATGCTTGGGGGTTCGGCTTTAAGCATGAGCAAATGCCGACACCTGAACAGGTGGACAGTCTGCTGAAGATACGCCATCAGATGGATTTTAGCGCAATAGCAAAAGGGTATGGTTGTGACGTCGTGGCCCGTTTCCTGGAGCAGCGGGGGATTACGAATTATATGGTGGAGATAGGTGGTGAGGTAGTTCTGCGGGGGCAAAGTCCTCGTCAGGTCGATTGGCGCATTGGCGTCAGTAAGCCTGTGGCCGATAGTCTTACTGTGGAGGGTGATCTGCAAACCGTGCTCATGATGACCGACCGTGCGATGGCCACCAGTGGGAACTATCGCAACTTCTACGAGAAAGATGGTCATCGCTATGCCCACACCATCGATCCACGCACTGGCTATCCTGTGCAGCATAATATTCTTTCGGCTACGGTATTGGCTGACGATTGTGCCACGGCCGATGCCTATGCCACTTCGTTTATGGTACTGGGAATGGAGGGTGCCAAAGCCGTGTTGGCTCGCCATCCGGAACTGGAGGCTTATCTCATTTATACTGACACTCAGAATGTGTTGCAAGTGTGGTATTCGCCAACGCTGGCAGACAAGATAGTCGAATAGCCGATGCAACAATCGTTACAGTTTTACAACCATCTCTTGCAGTTTTCCCTCTTTCAGGGGCTTAGCCATACTGAATTGTTGCAGATGGCCGGTCATACCAAATTTGGATTCCGCAAGGTAGCAGCCGGCAAGCCGGTGGTGAAGGAGGGCGAAGTCTGTCAGGCTCTTTTCTTTCTGATCAGTGGTCAGTTGACGTTGGTGACAAGGAGTGACGACCATCGCTATAGCGTGGAAGAACAATTATCGGCACCCTGGCTTTTGCAGCCAGAGGTACTCTTCGGTGCCATGCCGCGTTTCAGCAGTACGGTTACTGCAGCCGTAGAGTCACATTTTATCACGCTGTCGAAGGATGAGGTATTGCGTCTGTGTGATGAATTCCTGATATTCCAGTTAAACCTGCTGAACCTGCTCTCTACACAGTCGCAGCGCAGAGGCCGGGCTTGCTGGCGTCGCACGCCGACAGACTTGCGTCAGCGCATCGTGCGCTTTCTGTTGGATCATAGTGTTTATCCCGCAGGGCCCAAGATGGTGCATATCCTGATGGAGCAGTTGGCCGGTGAGGTCAATGATAGTCGTTTGGATGTGTCGCGTGCTCTCAATGCCATGCAGGCCGATGGTCTGGTGATACTGCATCGGGGACGTATAGAGGTTCCTTCGCTGGAGAAACTTGTTATGAGCAATGACTGAATCCTAAAACTCGAAATGCTGATAGTCTTTCAGACTGCGCCAATTGCCGCCCCATTTGAAGCCGTGCTCAATGAATAGGCGGTAGCACAGATCCCCTTTCACAATCTTATAGCGGAACTTCTTCTGACGGTTTGCATAGGGCTTGCCTTTTGCAGGCTGAACCACAACGGATCCGTCTTTCCTTGTCTTGACATAGGGATTGTAGAGCGCGTTGATATCAACGGCCAAGCCCTGGGCGTGTTTTGAAAGATGCTTTGAGCCTGTTATATGGCGGAAGCAAAAGCACGACGTGTTATTGTCGGCCATCGATCGTTCGTCGTCGGCATCATAGTCGTCGATGAGCTTGATGCGTTCAATGGGGTAGCGGGCATTATAAAGTTTTTGGAAGATGTCAATCAGATCGTTGGCAATATGGTAGTTGCACACCATCTCTCCCTTGTGCACCTGTCCCTCGAAGTCGTAGTGCAGCACTTGCAGGTAGCGCAGTTCCGACCGTGGTATGGGGCAGTTGGCGGGGTAGGAGCGTCCTCGCATCCGTGCAAATATCTCATTGCTCAGGGTGTCAACGGAAAAGCCATTGCTCTGTGCCATTGCTCCTGTCACTGCCAGCCACACGTATAATACAATAAAAAGGTTTCTTTTCATGGCGGCAAAGTTACAACATTCTATTGAGAAAGACAAGCATAGAGGGATTTTCCTGCAACAAATAGGGAAACTCCCCATAGAGTTTAGGGTTTTTCTCTTCGTTGTCTTTCGAAAAAGACGTACTTTTGCATTGTGAACAACAGACAGCGGTCTCGTTTGTTCCACCATAGGTTTGTTTTTTAGGTTATTGTTTGCTTTTTTTAAACTGACAGGGGCGCAACCGATGTGAATCCGGATGCGCCCCATTTTTTGTATCTTTGAGAAAGTGTTTACTGCATATCGTAGACCACTTGCATCAGGCGCTTGCCCAATTGGTCGGCCTCCTCCATAGTCTGCGCCTCGCTGTAGACACGGATGATAGGCTCTGTGTTCGACTTGCGCAAGTGTACCCACTTGGTTGGGAAGTCAATCTTTACGCCATCAATGTCGTTGACTGTAGCCTCGGGATCGCTGGCAAACATTTCCTTGACTTTTACCAGAATGGCATCAACATCGGTCTCAGGGGTGAGGTCGATACGGTTCTTGGCAATCTGATAGTCGGGGAAAGTCTTGCGCAGTTCGCTGGCTGTCAGTCCTTTCTGAGCCAGACTGCTGAGGAACAGACCGATACCTACGAGGGCATCGCGGCCATAGTGGCTTTCAGGATAGATGACACCGCCATTGCCTTCACCGCCAATCACGGCTCCAACCTCTTTCATCTTGGTGGTCACGTTGACCTCGCCCACTGCTGCAGCCGTGTATTTGCCGCCATGACGCTCAGTCACATCGCGCAGGGCGCGGGTGCTGCTGAGATTACTTACGGTGGCAAGGGTGTTTCCTGCAGCGTTTGTCTTATTGGAGAGAACATAGTCAGCTACGCTGACGAGCGTATATTCTTCACCGAACATCTTGCCGTCCTCGCAGATAAAGGCCAGACGATCAACGTCGGGATCGACGACGATGCCTAAATCGAAGCCCCCTTGACGCATACGATCCATGATACCCTGCAGGTTCTTCTCCAAGGGTTCTGGGTTATGGGCAAACTGTCCTGTGCAATCGCTATTAAGAATCTCGAAATCAACACCTAAGGCATTGAACAGTTCAGGCAGGATGATGCCACCGACAGAGTTGATGGTATCAGCACAAACACGGAACTTGCGGCTGCGAATGGCTTCGGTGTCAACAAGGTTGAGATCGAGCACCGACTGCACGTGCCGCTGGTTTATGGTGTCGTCCTTGATGACGTGTCCCAGTTTCTCCACAGGCGCATAGTCGAAGTCTTCTGCCTCGGCGATGCGGAGCACTTCGGCACCGTCGGCAGCAGTGAGGAATTCACCCTCGCTGTTGAGCAGTTTCAGGGCGTTCCATTGTGTTGGGTTATGAGAGGCAGTGATAATGATACCTCCATCGGCCTGATGCCATTGTACGGCTAATTCGGTGGTCGGTGTGGTGGCCAAGCCAATGTCAATAACCTCGTAGCCCATACCGACGAGGGTGCCACACACTACGTCACGCACCATCGGGCCTGAGATACGGCCGTCGCGACCAACGACAATTTTCCGAGCACCCTGAGTGCTCCGAGCTATAAAAGTGGCGTAAGCTGTTGTGAACTTAACGATATCGAGTGGATTGAGCGTGTCGCCCGTGCGTCCGCCGATAGTGCCGCGGATGCCTGAAATAGATTTAATAAGTGTCATAAGTCATTAATCCGTTGGAATGTCATTTCATAATAGTAGGGGTACACATAACTGCTGGCATAGGTGTGACCTTGCGTGTGGGGCACGATGAGGCGCACCTTGGCAATACGGTCAGTGTCGGAACGCTCGCGCCCTACGTTGATGTAGGCAAAAGGTACCAGCAGGCCTGCCGGTACGGAGGCTGCCGATGTGCTGCTGCCGTAGACGCTCTTCATCAGTCCCTGGGTGAACGATGCAGTGTAGGTCTTGCCTGTGCGACTGATGTTCATCAGGTCGGGATCATAGATATCGTAGTCGTTGGTGATGACTGCCGAATCCATCAGGCACATTTCAAAGAAACGAACCAACAGCGTAGTTCTTTCGCCGTCCTGAATGGGTTTGCCAACACCTTTGCGGACAATTTGCATATAGACACCGCTATTGTTCAGATATACAAATTCATTCTTGCTCACATCTGTGATGTCACCCTTGGCGTGAAAGTCGCTTTCCGAGATGACAACGATAGACGAGTCTTTGATGAATTGATGGATGGCGTTGCGCTCTTTTTCCTTTTGGTCACCGTAGGTCTCATAGTCGTTGCAAGCAACAAACGAGAGTATGCAGCCAAAGGCCAGTAGGGCTATAATTGCTTTTCTCATGTTCTTCTTTGTTTTTTAGGCGCAAAGGTACAATAATAAATTGAGAATTGAGAATAAATAATTTATTTTTAACGCTTTAGTTCTTTAATTTATCTCCGAAAGCCTTGATGGCCTGTTGGACAATCTGCACCGCCTCGTCGAGGGAACACTCCAGACGTCCGCCGGAAGCATTCAGATGACCACCGCCATTGAAGAACTGTGCCGCCATCTCATTGCATGGGAAATTGTCGACCGAGCGCAGGCTTACCCATATCAGGTCGTCCCTTTCCGAGTCTTCGCGTAGCGAGATGCTCAGCTTGAGTCCCTTGATCTGTTGTGGGATGTTGACCAGTCCCTCGGCATCGCCCTTGATATAGTGGAAACGCTTCATGTCTTCGCGGCTCAGGGTGAAGTAGGCTGCGTGGTAACAGGCATCGTAGACCATCTTCTCATACATGACGTAACCCATCAGACGGATGCGGTTTTCTGAGAAATTATGATAGACGTTGCGATAGATCTTGTCCTTGTTGATGCGCTTGGTGAGCAGTTCGCCAATGATAAAGAAAATATCAGGATCATTGGAATTGAACGTAAAGCCGCCCGTGTCGGTCATCATGCCGCAGTAGACGGGAATGGCAAAATGCTTGTTGGCGTATGGGAACAGCCCCAATTGCCAGGCGAGACGAAATACCAGTTCACAGGTTGACGAAGCCTGCGGACGGGAGATGCAGAGCACCGAATCCACATCAGGACCCAGATGGTGGTCAATGAGTACCTTCTTTGCATTGCTCTCCTTGAGGGCCGTCGCCATTTCATCACCTGTCCGGCTCAGTGTATTGAAGTCGAGGCAGAATATCAGATCGGCATGGCGGATAGTCCAGTCGCAGCCCTCCTTGTGCTTGTCGTAGCGAATAATCGTATCGGTGTTGGGCATCCAATACAGGAAATCGGGAAACTGGTCGGGCACGATGATCTGAGACTCCACGCCCATCAGACGCAGACATTGTGCCCAGCCCAACACGGAACCGATGGCATCGCCGTCGGGACTGCGGTGACACACGATGACAATGCTCTTGGCATGAAGAATAAGCGTGCGAAGTTGCTCGCACGCTTGTTGGGTCAAGATGTTATTCAGCATTTAGAATAGTTTGTTGGGATAGACACCCTCATCAACGAGTTTCTTGATGCGCTCCACAGTAGCTTCACGGTCTGCTGCATAGGTGACACCGAACCAGACACTGGTGGTGTCAAGCACTTCGCAGGTAGCAGTACCGTCGTTAATCACTTTGTTGACCATCAGGGGAATGAAGAACTCAGCCTTCAGGTTCTCCATGTTCTTCGGGTCACTGAGGAACTCATGGAAGTAAGCCTCGGAGTGAGTGAAGTAGTCGGGAGTGAAGCCCCACATATTCATGCTGACAGGCACATTCTCCTCCAGCGGTTGCCACTGGCCTTGCTCGTCCTTGTAACAGATAGTACCGTCGATACGCATGATCTCTGTGCGCTCCACGACATCGGTCAGATGCCGCTTCTCGTTGTAGGTGCATACGCCACGAGCCACACTGCCGTTCTCCGACAGCGTATTGCATACGCGGAAGCCCACCATAGCATATCGGTTCTGGGCACCTTCGGGCAGGTTGCTCAAGAACTTGCCAATTTGCATGAAGGCATCGCGGCCATAGAAGTCATCGCAGTTGATGACGCAGAAAGGTTCCTTAATGACGTCCTTACCCATCAGCACAGCGTGGTTCGTACCCCAGGGCTTTACGCGGCCTTCGGGCACCGAAAAGCCTTCGGGCAGGGCATCGAGAGCCTGAAAGCAGAGTTCGCAGGGCACCTGACCCTCATATTTTGAGAGGATTTGCGTGCGGAACTGCTCCTCGAAGTCCTTGCGGATGACCCATACGATTTTGCCGAATCCGGCTTGGATGGCATCGTAGATACTATAGTCCATGATAGTCTCACCATTAGGGCCCAGACCGTCAAGTTGCTTCAGACCGCCATAGCGGCTACCCATACCGGCAGCAAGCAGGAAAAGAGTTGGCTTCATATTTCTTTTATTTTTGTTTTTAAGGGTTTAACATTTGTATTCTGTTTGCAAAAGTAATCAATTTTATGGAGTTGCGAGCATTCTTGACGAATTTTAACAAAGTGCGTACCCACAGAAATTTGGTTGATTTCATGATTACTTCCGTAATTCAAAATAGCAATTTATATGCAGGCTGCTACGTAATTTTAAATGTGGCTTGATAAGAGTAGCGCGAAAATACCAACTGAAATGCCACAAAAACACCAACTAAAATGCCACAAAAATACCAAATAACTTGTGGGATTTGGAAAAAAATATTATCTTTGCACTGATTTATACTAACAACGATATGGAATACCTTAAAAGAACGGCAGATGAATATCTGAGCTTACTATTGGCATCTTCTGGAGCAGTGCTTGTGGAAGGCCCCAAATGGTGCGGCAAGACTACAACTGCAGAACAGCAGTCAAATAGCATCATTCGCCTGCAAGACCCCGATATGCGTGAAAAATATCAGGCAACGATTGCTGTCAAGCCTTCACTTCTTCTTGCAGGTGACACTCCTCGTTTGATAGACGAATGGCAGGAAGCTCCCGTACTATGGGATTCGGTGCGTGCGATGGTCGATAAGCGAAACGAGTTTGGTCTATTCATTATGACTGGCTCTAACTCTATTGATCCTAAGAAAAGAAGTGAATATGTCAAACATTCTGGCAGCGGACGAATTGCCAGAATGCAGATGCTTCCAATGAGTCTTTATGAATCCTTGGAATCAAATGGCAAAATATCGTTGAAGAAACTTTTTGATGTTTCAGATTTGGATATAGATGGCATAACGTCCGACAGGTCTGTTGAGGAACTGATATTTGCAGCTTGTCGTGGTGGATGGCCGGCCTCGCTTCATGCAAAATTTGATAAAGCGAAACTGCAAATAGCCAAAAACTATGTCCGTACAGTATGTAGCACTGACATCTCAACTATAGACGGGGTAAAGAGAAATGAAAAAGTTGTAAGCACGATTCTTCAAAGTTATGCTCGCAACATTTCCACGCTTACAAAGAAGAGTGTTGTGTTCAAGGATGTCAATGAACATTTGGAGGGTGTCAGCACCACTTCGTTTGATATGTATCTTGATGCACTTCAACGATTGTTTGTCATACAAGACATTGAGGCATGGAGTCCCGCCATCCGTTCCGCATCGGCTATCCGTAGAGGGCCTAAGCGTGAGTTTGTAGATCCGTCCATTGCTGTTGCAGCATTAGGATTATCCCCGGAGGCTCTTTATACGGATTTAAAGACCTTTGGCTTTTTGTTTGAATGTATGGCTATTCGTGATTTGAAGGCTTATTCTCTATCGCTTGGTGGTTCCATGTCGTATTATCATGACAGGTACGACCTTGAAGCAGATGCCGTCCTTCATCTTGACGATGGCAGATATGCGCTCATTGAGTTCAAACTGGGTAGCCGTGAAATAGAAGAAGGAGCAGAACACTTAAAAGAAATCAAGCGACTGGTACAGGTGCATAATTTAGTAGAGAAACAAGTCAAACTTCGTGAACCGGATTTGATGCTTATCATCACCGGTGGAGAGATGGCATATACTCGCCCTGATGGTGTAAAGGTCATTCCACTTGCTTGCCTGAAGGACTAATATCTTACCTCGCTGAGAAATTTAGCAGCGTATGTCTCATTTCCAAATAGTAATCCTCTGTCTTTGAGGAGTTGTATTTGGTCTGCAATGGATAGCGGCTGTTTGGTGTATAGTCTAATCGTACTCATAAAGCAAAAGACCCGCCCTGGTTCGCTGATCTAACGAGAAGCGTGGCGGATTCTGTTAGTGCAAAGTTATAAAGATTTTATCATTCTAACAAATTTTTCTGATAAAAAATGCAATTTTAGGTGCACTTTTTAGCGATCTTGCACCAAAATTGACAGTTGAAACGCATGTTTTAAGAGGATTTTCGCTCGTATTTGATAGAAAATGTGTACACTTTGCAGTGTCATTAATCTTTGATAAAGCAATAGAGAACAATATAGTTGAGGAATGTCAAAGATGCGGATGTGATATTCTTTGGTATGAAATGCTTGAAGCATTAGATAATGGCGGTTACTGCAGCTATTGCCAGCATATGATGGAGAAGATTGATAAGGAATAAATGAAACGCTGTAAAGAAAAGTAACACCCTAAATGAGTAAATGGTGCGCCACTCTTTTTAGGGTAATCTCATATATAGTCACCATAAATGATTATTGTAGTCGAAGCCAAAAAACTTTCCATTTTAAAGCTTGTTTTATAGTTATTCCGTATGCCTTGCACCATTTTTTAAAGACATCTTCTGTACAATCAAAGCCAACAACATCCCACACAGTACCTGCAGCAAGCTTAATCTTTGTATCTTCATCAATAGTAAATTCTGAATGCATTTTTGCGGTTAATTCTTCTTTCAATTCTTTCATAATGCAAATTTAGCAATAATACATGAATTATAAGTAAATTTCATAAATAAATTAAGCTTATCTCATATAAGAATATAAATATTCTACTGGTTGTATATTTTTTCTATTCCTACATCAAACCACAACTACGCTGTAAAGTTAGCGAAAATTTGGGTTTTGATAAAAAACATTATAAATCGCTAATACACAGGTAGTTTGATATTTTTTTTACTCGTTTTACCTTACCAAATAGTAGCCTGTTCTACTCATAATTACTGACTGAGAATTAGAATACATCTTTTTCGTACCTTGTATAAAGAGAGAAAAACAAAGAATTAAAATATTCACGAAGAAGCGTCAGTCTCTCCCAGGCCAGGCCAACAATTTTCTTGGAATTCAATCATTGCATTCCATCGTTTTAATGCAAGTTTTTTGTTTCCTTTTGCATTTGCAACCACAACCTCATGTTCCAATTGTGCTAATTTCTCAAAATATTCGTCTGGTTCCATATTTAATACTGCAAATGTAGTCAAATTTTTACTTTTGACAAAACGAATTATGCATATTTTTTGTTATTTATAAACAAAACCGATTTTTTTGACAATCGCTTTATGGTAAGATGTTGCCATATAATCATCCATACAGGATGATAGGAGAAATCATACTCTGTTTTTATTTCATCGTATATTTTTCTATATTCTTTAGCAACTGTTGTATATTCTTCTATTCCTACATCAAACCACAACGCCTTGCTGATATGCGTGAAGCCATTGCTAGTTGTATATTCTTCTATTCCTACATCAAACCACAACGACAAGATGTTGCGAGTCATTGGTCGAGCAGTTGTATATTCTTCTATTCCTACATCAAACCACAACTGATTTAAATGATTTGAACTAATTTTTTTGTTGTATATTCTTCTATTCCTACATCAAACCACAACTAGGTGTACCAACCGTCAATAGATGATCCGGTTGTATATTCTTCTATTCCTACATCAAACCACAACTTCTATGTCGCTGTCTGTCACACATTGATAGTTGTATATTCTTCTATTCCTACATCAAACCACAACTAGGGTCACTATCCAAGGAAATGATACAGCGTTGTATATTCTTCTATTCCTACATCAAACCACAACTATGCCGATGTGAGAAAGCATATCCACGAGGTTGTATATTCTTCTATTCCTACATCAAACCACAACTTGTTCTGGGTGTGGGCGCGATGGTGCTCGGTTGTATATTCTTCTATTCCTACATCAAACCACAACTCTGGAATGTCCTCACCGGCCATCACTCGGTTGTATATTCTTCTATTCCTACATCAAACCACAACCTGGGGTGGCTTAATTGGAACCCCTAAAAAGTTGTATATTCTTCTATTCCTACATCAAACCACAACCTCCTTGGTTTGCATGTGCATATCAAGCAGTTGTATATTCTTCTATTCCTACATCAAACCACAACGTGTTTCCGCTGATGGTCAGGCTGTCACAGTTGTATATTCTTCTATTCCTACATCAAACCACAACCTCAGATGTTCAATTATTTTTTAAACGTCGGTTGTATATTCTTCTATTCCTACATCAAACCACAACTACGCAATTATTTCAGTTGTTGGGCTTATTGTTGTATATTCTTCTATTCCTACATCAAACCACAACCTTCGTTTACCGAACGTCTTGGTGTTTTGGTTGTATATTCTTCTATTCCTACATCAAACCACAACCTTTCCGAGCCGTGCAGCATCCTTGATAGTGTTGTATATTCTTCTATTCCTACATCAAACCACAACAACTCATCCTGTGATGGGCAGTCGCAAAAGTTGTATATTCTTCTATTCCTACATCAAACCACAACCTAGGTGTGCTATTGTGTTGTGTTACAAGCAATTATTCTGTCTTTATGCCTCTAAGAAGTGGCTTTTGATGTGGATTTCGTTGCAAAGTTATTAAAAAAATTCTAATTGTAAAGGTTCTGTTGGTACTTTTTTCTTTTTTTCTTTTCCCCAATAGTTAATGATGTCACTATATTGCTTATCAGTTACACTAAGAATACTCACCATCCCTGTTTCTGGAACAACAGCTTTTACTCGTTTGACATGAACGGTTTGGCTTTCGTATGACGCACAGTGTCTGATATAGACAGAGTATTGTAACATTACAAAGCCGTCTTTCATAAGATTCTTTCGGAATAGCGCTGCAGTTTTACGTTCTTTTGGGGTAACTACTGGCAAATCAAAAAAGACAAACAGCCACATGATATGATACGCATTCAGTCGGACTTCGCTCATGTCATCTTAGGTAAAGATAGTTTATTGGCATCTCCTTTGTACACTCTCAGCAATGAGGCCGTTGTCAGTGACAGTGCGTTTTCCAGTGGTCGAGTTACCTTTCCCATCCTCACATCAGAGAATAATACCCTCAATAGTTTTCCTTTTGACTGATTGTCGAGTTCACAGACTGCACCGTCATAATACAAATGATATACAATTTCGTCAACAAATGGTCGGTAAGGTTCCATTACATCGTCAGCCAACGGAAAGGCATTATAACGGTTACGATGGAAAACACCAAAGGCCGGGTATAGACCGGATCCAATAAGAGCGCGTGTCACAGCGGCTCGCAATATGGTGTATCCGTAGTTTAACAGACTATTAGGAGGCAATCCCTCACGTTCTCTTTTGAATCCTTCGTCAAAGATACGTCCCCAGTATTCTCTGGCTGCAGCTCCCTCGCGATTATCAGTATCTCCAGATTTAACATTCATATAATATTGTTTCAAGACATCACCGTTTCTGCCCAACTTGTCCAATAGTAGTGCCTGATTTCTTATTTTGCATTCAACTAATTGTTTCCATACGTTTTTCTTCATCGGGGCAGAAGCATCTAACTGATACCTGTAACTTTCCTGCTGCGTGGTGTTTCCGTCCAGTGTCATTAGCATGGTCTTGGGCATTTGCTTCTTGTCGCAGAACACAACGGATACATTATTGTCTGCCAACTCGTTAAGCAGAGGAATAGAAATGCTAACTTGTGGATTTTCAATAACCACGAAACCTATGTCCTCAATTGGGCGTGTCACCGTATCTTTATTGTCTTTAAAAGTAATGACAATCTGTCGGTCTTTCAAAGACAAGCATACAGGCGAAGTAAACATTAATGTCTGTTTTATCATATCAATCTCCTTATTTCACCTAAATCATTTATTTCGAAGTCTACATCTTGAACAAGAGCCTTGAATTGAGTGTGATACATTTTAATTCCAGACCTAAATTCTTCATCAGACTTAAACTCTCCACTTTTCTTTTTTATTTCAGAGCTTGGACGAGCGTCTTGGTGATGTACCAACTCAATTGTACCATAATCATATTTTTCTTGCAAAACTATTGATGACATACCTGTCACTTTATATAGCCTCTTCTGCAAGTTCTTTCTGTCAAGGTCCCACACTTCCTCTGAACCAGTCTCGTATAAGAGTACCATTGTGCCTATCTTCAATTTGTATCGAAGAGGGTATCCACTCTTACTGTGTAATGGTACAAGTTGGTGGTCGGTGGGAATTTTGTCGTTGCTTCTTCGATAGAAGTTTGCTGCCGTAATGTTATTAATCAGTTCAAACTCCCGCTTCTCTTTCCCTTTCTTGTCCTGTCCTACGTAAATCGCCATCATATAATTACGGTCATTCTGTACATGGAATTGCCGTTTATATTCATGTCTTGATTGGTCGCGTTGCTGACGTATATTGATTGGACGAGTAATTGAATTTGCGAACACACGTACTTTTCTGATGGGAATCTGCTTCTCTTCATTCATCCAAATAGTGTGCTCCAGAGCTTTTTTCAGTGAACCATGAAGCAAAATAGCATTTTCTACCTTGGATCGTACTTCGCCATCGACAATGTCTTTGACATTTTTCTCTTCCAGTCCATCAAGGTTTTTACGGACAACATATTTTACTTTTCCATCCACCTCTATTGCTCCGTAATAGGTGTCATTATGTAATGAGGCTCTTGCTGTGTCACCTTGCGTAAGATTTATTTTGGTGCCATTGCTGTTTCTTATGTACCGCTTGGCTTGCTTAGGCATGTTGTCCTTAGAGTAATGTGCTATAAAAAGTTCGTCCTGTATCTGTTTGAGATCATCGACAAATGATGGCCATGGTTTCTCGAAGACCGGCTTCTCTCCTGTGCCCAGTTTGTACTCGTCAGATTGATGATAGAATTGAGCCAGTTTGTCGTACTCTGCTTTGTCTATGCAGGCTATCGTAACAGCATCAATGCAGTGATGGACATGATTGTCTCGCACCTTTTTTGTGTATTCTTCTTGTATTCCCCACATCTTTCTGAAATCAGATGTAGCGATGCCCTTAACGATATACACATGCTTAAACACTGATTTCAGATACATTCGGGCATAACGGGAAATGACGCTAATGTCTACGCTTTGTCGGCGCGAAAAACCTTCTGGAACCTCTGTCATAGTGAATCGCAGGTATTTCCCCCGCCAGTAATCACGTTGCAATGACAACAGATGCCTTCTCCTGATAATCTTGTCTTTTTCTTCCTTTGTCGCCCCATGACTACCTTTCAATTTACGAATAGATTTATCCAAATCTTCGTATTTTTCTTTCCATTCCTTTATTCTTTCAAGTATTTCATCATGCTCAGCCAACTGTGCAGGTAGTTTGGTCTTTTTTACATCTCTATTATACTTGCTGCTGCAAAGTGTCAGATTCATTTTTGTGCTATCGCCACCAGCACTACGAGGGATAGTGTGTTCAATATCATATTTAGGATTATCGCCTAAGAAATCGGTAATACAGATTTCCTTGCCTGTATAAAGACATTTATGGTTTTGTTCTTCCCATAACTGATACTTCATAATATCCCTGTCTGAAGGATTGGCAATATGCTCCTCTATCTTCTTGCGGCATCTTTCACGTTCCTTCTCATTATCACGCTCCCAAGTCTGAATAGCCCATCGCCGATTAGCATCGTTTAAATCGCGGGAGAACTCAATATGAATCTTTGTCTCAGGATTAATCTTTCCTTCTTTCAACAACAGATTTACCACTTTGCGCAACCTAAACAGCGAATGCATGGCCATCGGATTTTTGACACTGCTAATACGGGGAGAACCTAATTGATAAATACCATCATCGTTAGGCCGCTGACGAGGATAGAGTTCAATCATAGAAGGATGGTACAGCTTCTTCAAGTCGTTATCAGCGATATTGTACCGCTCTTTCAAGAACTCTTTCACACACGTTTCCAGCGTCAGCCCATCAATATTGTTCTTGTTGTAAGAGTGCATGACTTCAATGACAGTTTCTATAGCTGCCTTGCGCATTTCTTTGATTCCCCAGATGTGTCGGGGTAGCACTTCCACCAGATTGGCAAGGAAGACCGCTTCTGTATACATCAATCCATAGTCGCGCATATAAGGAAGAATCTTACGGATAGCTTTCAAACTCAGTGCAGCATAGTCGTTGGGCAGTGATATCTTACTGAATTTCTCAGCCTGCTCATCATCCATTTGCAAACGATTCTTTGCAAATTCCTTCAACTTCTCATCATTGTCATAAAAGAATAGTACATGCCACACATCGTTCATTATCTGAAAGCGTGTTTTGTCTTCAGCAAGGGCATAGACCTCACTAACATTACTCAGCCAGTCTTCACCGAAAATCTCTTCCAGTTGAGCGTTCACAACATTTCCGGACACCTGTGTGTCCATTTGGTAGTTAAATTTGTATGGCTTGTCCTCATTGCTCTTATAATAGCAATAGTTGTTTTTGCCTGCTATTTTTTTTGCAATATCCTCAAATGAAAATGTCCGCTTTGACTTGCGCTTGAATAAAGGGATAACTTTTTCTTTCTCTTCGTCCGTAAGACCTCTTTCTGTGTTTTCATAATGAGTACAGACTTGTACCCTTATATTGTTTAAGAATTGGTACATTCTAAAGTCTTCATACATTGGGTGCGATGATGGACAACGAGATTTACCCTTTTCAAAGGTACACGTTCCGACCTGCCCTTTTTGTGACTTTAGCGGACGCTGGTCAAATATGGCTTTTTCCAGATTCGTGATTAGTTCTTCATCAAGTTCTTGTTTTGCACAAATAGCACGAAACTCTTTCAGATAGTGTTCTTTGCGGGCTGTATAGTGATTTCTGATTTTTGCCCCTTGTTGGTAAAGTTGATAAAAATACTCTCCAAGATATTCACAGCCAGCCTCATTTATTTCTGTGGTTAAGGTGTCTATCCCTTCTTTTACAGCCCCCTCCGATTCCTTAGATGTGTCTTTGCGGTTGCTGAGAAAACCTCTTCTCTGGTTAAAATGATAAAGTGCGCGTCCAAGAATGTAGCGTTGGGTGACATCAGTCATGTCTAACTTTTGTGTTAAGCAGATATACCGATACTTATATGGGTTAATGTCCCTTTTATCTTCCGTTCGTTGCCAATACATAAACGACTCGTTGTTTGGATAAACCTTTTTCAGTCTCCATAGTCGTAAACTTGAACTATCCAAAGGGGGGCACAAATGGTGGTTGCTTAATATTGTTAGTAGCCGTATTTTTCTAATTTTCCTCCGCCAATAGTGTTTACGAACAGACCGGTGTTCTGTACGCTCTGCAGCTTTTGAAGATTCTATACCTTTCTCAATCTTGACACCTTCGGAAAAGATATTTGTACCTTTTGCAATAAGTTGAGTACGTCCTTCTTCTTTATCTACTATAGCCCAACCAAGACTATTTGTGCCAGTGTCTATTCCAAGGATTCTTTCCATAATAATAATAGTTAAATTGTACGGCAAAATTACGAATTATTTTTGATATTACAAAATTATTTTCTAAATTTGCACCCAGTAAGATTTCCTACATCTTATCACAATAAGGCCATAATGGCCGAAGGGTAAAACCTATACTCCCGCTTCGGTGGGAGTTTTTTTTATATTTCGGTCTAATTCTGTATCAGCAACATCTGTTAATCTCATTTTGCCGTCTTTGGCACGTAATCTCAACTGGTGACAATTTTTGTGGTGATAAAATGTTAACTTTTTTAACTCGACTCCACCACTCAATTCTGTATTAAGCCATTTTTCCTGAATTTCATTAAGCGTGATTTTTCGGGCAGTGTAAATGGTGTTGACCAACCAGATGTATTCTTTGAATTTCTCGTTTACTTTCATCGGATTTTGTTTTAGGTTTTTGTTATCTTGTCATAATTGTTCAATACTTGTCGGGGGTGTTTTTGATAATTTGAAATTTATGATTTTGTACAAATTATTGACACGTTGACAAGTCAAAGAACCAATTAGTTGCAAAGGTAATAAATTAGAACGAAATTGCCATGTGTTTTTATCGTTTTTTTTGCTTGTTTTGTATTAGCCTGTTACCGGAAGTCAGGCTGATGGGCAGTCGCATCTGGGCTATGGCGGCTTCTGACGGCTGTGTGCCTTCTCCTCCCCTCCTCCTCCGCCCCTCGGGGGCGGGGGCGGGGGGTGGGATGGCGGGGCCGCGGTCGGCTGGCGAGGTCGCGGGGGCGGGGGG
>CAMWKM010000053.1 GCA_947174835.1 uncultured Prevotella sp. | reverse complement strand
AAATTATATATTCTTATGAATTACGAAAAAGAACTTGAACGTGTAGATCTTACACCCAACCAACGACTAATTGTTGAAATGGCTGCCAAGAAGGATGCCTACGATGAAGAAACATTTATAGACAATTGGAGTGAATACAACGAGAGTTATGACGATTACAATGACTGTCATGGTGATTACTATGATGCAGAGTGAACAACTTTACACTCTATTCAATGACAAACTATTTCTCAGTGGTGTACTTACAGGAATTATATCAGGAATTGTAGTCACTTCATTTTCATGGTGGTTTGCCCACATTCTTCTTTCACCCAAAATAAGGATAAGCAAGGATATTGCTTATAAAAAAGTACAAGAGAAACGACCCAAGAAAGATTCAAATGGCAAGATACTAAAAGATTCGAAAGGCAAACCGATAGAAGAAATATATTTTGCAACAGTATACAGGTTTAAAATAGCTAACAATGCTTTTAGAAATGCATTTGACATTAATATATTCCTAAGAATCAGATATAAAGGTCAATATGCGGTTTTTCAAGCCCCTTATCAACCGTTTCTTAATAAGAAACGGATTAAACCTCCATTGATGATTCAAAAGATTTTGGGTTATCGTGAAACATATCAAAATCATAGACTCATACCATTTAGAATGACCAATATACGTATGGCAAAAATTGAGGGATTTAAGGATGAAGAAAAATTGAAAGAAAAACATTCTAATGGAGAACTTTGTATGGATGATTTCAAAAATGAAGATACTATTTTTGAAATCATTATCAATGCAGTTGATAGTTTAAGCGGATCTGCACTAAGAGTTATTTCACATACTTATACTCAAGAGGACTTGGATAAGCATGTGAAAGAAGGAGAGTTTCTTGACGGAGAAATGTTTGTGCGTACGAAACAACAGACCAAGACACCAAGTGCATGACAATAATTATTAAGCCTACTTTTAACTGTAACTTCAGGTGTTCTTATTGCTATTTGTCTAATGATGTAAAGACAGATTGCCATGTTATGTCAATTGACCTGGCAAAATTAATCATTGAACAGATTAAAGATTTTATATCAAAGAGACCCCGAAAAAGCGTAACACTCCTTTGGCATGGTGGTGAACCATTGTTATGGGGTATTGATAATTTCAAGCAAATTTTTGAATATACTGATAGCTTTAAGGATACAGTTCTCTTTCGGCATAGTATTCAGACTAATCTATCCCTTATTGATGATCGTTATATAACACTTTTCAAAGAGTACGGAGTAAGGGTTGGGTTCTCGCTTGACGGAATAAAATCCATTAATGACAACCAGAGGAAAAAAGCGGATGGTTCAGGTACGTTTGACTGTATTATTGATAAAGTTGATAAATGTCGTTCTGCGGGGTTGAATGTAGGAGCTATTATTGTGGCAAGTTCAGCATTTAAGGGTAGAATTTATGAGCTATATCAATTTTTGCGTAATAAGCGGCTGAATTTTAAATTCAATCCATTATTTCTATCAGGAGAGGCTACAAACTGCAAGGATTTGTCTTTATCTCCTAATGAATATGCACAAATGGCAATCGAATTGTTTGACTTATGGTTTTACGATCCAGAGAAAAGAATAAACGAATCTACGTTTATTGATATAGCTAGTTATTTTATCACAGATAAAATGCGGACAACTGGATGTATGTTTGCAACTAATTGTCAACAGAATATATTTGCAGTATCCCCATATGGAGAGATTTTTCCATGTGGCAGATTTTGTGAAACCGACACGCGCTTTTCTTATGGAAATATCAATAATCAGCCCCTTAAAGCTATTCTTGCAAATCGCAAAACATCAGAATCCTATGCGCGTTTTTCGTATTTGAGAGAAAAGGGGTGCAATAAATGTCAATTTTTCAATTTATGCCATGGTGGATGTCTTCACGACGGATATCTTAATGGTGTAGATTTCAAGTCTAAAACATTTCTTTGTGCAGCATATAAAAAGATATTTAAGTATATTATGTTAAGAATGAGTGAGATGTTTCCTGGAGAGGTTAGACATAGTTGAATCCGCAACTTCGTCATTACCGCAATGAATAAAAACACTAAACAATTACGGTTATTAGTTGCTCGTCATCTTTGGTTAGATAGACATAAATAAGTAAGTATTAATTTGCAGATACATCAAATATATTAATGATTAGTAAAATGCAGACGTTATGAAGCCGAGACAGGATGCTGCTATTTGATAACAGCAGACGGAAAGGTCATCACACCACCTTCATACAGCGAAATAAAGGCTATCAGTTATGATGCATACCTCTGCAAGGACAATTACGAAGATGGGGGTGATATTGGAATGGTCAAGGCGAAAGAATACAATAAGTGACGGCGGTATGATTGATCTCTTGTGTCAACTATAGCCTCCTGCATACACCCACAAGATTGCCGCAACCCCACATATGGCATGAACAACAAGTAAGATGTTCATCCAATGGTTAGATAGCCAGACACCTTCATTGTCGCGGAGATACAGCCCGTAGCCTTTGGCGGCAAGCCTGTCCGCATAGCCCTCCCAGGACCACCGGCCCAGTTCACGCAAGGCTTCCATGCAGTCGGCACTGACCTTGGGTATGTTGGCTTCATGTATGTGCATGGCGGTAGTCCAGCCCCTTTGCCGGGCTATCCGTTCTGCCGCCCGTTGTGCCCTGAGATGGATGGCGTGGTCGTTGTTGATGTTCCCGTCTTCGTCCACACGTCAGACGATGGCATGGAGGTGCGGAATGCCGCCCTCGGATTCCTTGTGCAGCCAGACGGTGGACTTGCTGCCCGATATGTTTGTCTTGGCGGAAACAATCTTGCCGTCCCTGTCACATGTATCCTGACTGTCGAAAGCTGCCGCAAAGTCTTTCCACAGTTGTTTCCAGTCATCTATAGTGAAGTCCTTGGTATGCTCCGTTGCCGGACTTATCTCCACACGGATGACATTGTTCTTGATGCTGGGGCGGTTCATGGCAGAGAACTTCATTTCCGTCCACATGCCCGAAGCGTCCATGCCCTGCGGCATGAAGTTGTCACAGATGCGTGTTATCTTCTCGGGATGTTTCTTGTTCCTCGATTCTCCCGACACATACAGCATCGCCCTGATGCCGTGGGCTATGGCCTTTGCCTTGGCTATCATGCGCCGTCCTCCTGTGTTCCCTCGTCCGTTGTCCCTGCCGGATAGCTGTTTACCTTCTGCGCGGACTGCAGGAAGTCGGTGGTACGGTCTGTCAACTTCGCCACTTTCTCGTACCATTCGAGCATGGTGGGCTGATGACGGAAAAGGCGTATCTTCTCGCTGTCGCTCAGTTCGTGCAGGGCGTTGGCGAAGTTCACCATGTCCGTCCTGCACGCAGCAAGCTGCCGCAAACCGTCCACTTCCGTACATGACAGCCGCTGTCGTGGTCTGTAATTGAGTGCCCTTGCCCAGATGAAGTCGCTGCATGTCATGCCGCATTGCCTGGCGATGCTTTTAATCTTTGAAAGTTCTTGGGCGGTGACTTTGGTGACTACCACCTTGTCACGCCTTATAACGGGCTTTTCCTGCCTTGATTCCTGGGTTTCCAAATTGGAAGTATCTTCGTGTTTCATATAACAGATGTCTTTGGATTTTTCGTGAAACGCTATCGCTCCATGCCACTCCTCCCGTCCGTCTGCCACTTCCAGCACGGAACGGGTGTCGTTTGTTGCCAAACTGCGGAACATAGGAATGGCATTGTTTGCCTTGTCATTGTCGGCTCGGCTGTTCCCCGTCTGTCATTCGGCTCTTATTCTTCCCTCTGTTCATGAATAAAGGGATTGGACATGCGACAGCCGTCCTCTGTTTCCCACCCACGGATGCACGGGAAGGTCATCACGGATGCCACCTTGAACGGCAGGTGTTGATAAGTCTCATATCCGTAAGTGTAGCCAGCAGGTTGCGTATGCGTTTCCTGCCCATGTTCCATTGCGCGGAGAGCTGTTCCTCGGAATACTGCGCCTGACCGGCGGAAAGCATGAGCGGCTTGCGGAGAACCCCTTGCTTTCTCCTGTAGTCAGTGCCATTCTCGCCAACAGGTCACCAAACAGAGTGAAGTTGCCTGTTTCCCTGCCGTCGTCATCCCTCGTTGTCCCGCACAGCCATTGCAATGCTCTTCCCGAGAACAGGAGTGACAACGATGCGATACCTGCCGGGAACATGAATCTGTATGTTTCCTTGTCCATAAAACTTTGTCTTTATAAATTTGATGTTTCTGTCTTTTGAAAAGAATAAAACCGTGCAGGAATCAGTATGGAAATACTAATCAGCTTTTTTCGTTGCACCCTGCACGGCTTCATCTTTTAAATACCGCATAAGGGAAAGATGGATTTACCGATAATCAGCATTAGTCCTTCAATTGTGTATCAACTCGAAATGAGGGAAGAAAAACAAGAGGTAACATAAACACTGGTAATTCGGTTCTTCACATCTTATGCACGGTCATTTGCTCGCTTCGCTGCCACCTGTGTTTACCTGTGACAATAGGGCAGGCGTCGGACGTTTAACAAGACTTGACACGGCATGGCAGATGAAGCTTTTGACGAGGAAGAAAGTAAGAAATAAGAATGAACATGAAATCAAAACTGCTGCTTTTTGACTTGGCAGTCTGTTCCGTATGGATGTTAAGTCTATTTGGAGGGAGGTTGAGCTGGACTTATCCTGTTCTCCTCTTCATTGCTTTAGAAACCCTATTGCGTTTTGTTGTTTCATTTTCGCTATATTATAGAGAAAAACGTTCATGGTTGCCACTCGCTTTGCTACTGGCGTCAATTGGATTGATGGTTTGTAGCGGAATCTATTGTTATGTTGACATCTGTGGTATTGACACGATTGCCAGTTACTTTTTTTGCGTATAGGTCAAATATCCGGATGCTTCCGTTCCGAATCCGGTGCCGATGCTTTCCATGCCATACATTCAATAGCCGACACGGCATGGAAAAATGGCCAATCTCCTCTTGGTACTATATTGGCTCTCGTCTAAACTGACGGGCCGACTCATCATACCTTTGGCTTTCGCTGAATGGTTACAGCTGAATCATCACCATTTGTACTTCTCGGATGGTATTATTACGTTTCTGCTATTAGCAATCAAACGGCATTTAAAGTTTAAAATACTTTGAGTTTATCTCGATTTGAGACTGAAATTTGGTCACTCTTGCTATCTGCGCATAAAAAAATGTCAAGATTGACAGTTTTTTAATGTAAAACTTGCGTAGTAGGATAAAAAGAAATATCTTTGTGTCCAAATTACGACAATTCATTATGAGAAAATTATAATATCAAATAATCGAAAAGTCAATAATTCAAAGTGTGCGAGGCATGATTAATTTTGCAAACACGTAAACGATATATGACAAAAGAAGAGTTATTGCAGAAACTGTCGGAGATAGAATGGGACGACTTTGAGTGCAAAAGGGCACAAGATAAGTTGCCAGAGGATGTGTGGTCAACAGTCTCTGCCTTTTCCAACACCTCGGGTGGCTGGATAATCTTTGGTGTTAAACAGCAAGGAAGGTCGTTTGAGATAACTGGGGTGAATAACGGAGAGAAGACTGAGTCTGATTTTCTGAACACACTACGCAATGGACAGAAATTTAATATGCGCTTGACAGCGAGAGGGCAGAAATATATCTTCGATGGCAAGTTGGTGCTGGCATTCTTTGTTCCGTCGAGCATTGTTAAACCCATCTATATTGGGAATCCTATTAACACATACATCCGTACAGGTAGTGGTGACCGTCGTGCCACTGAAACAGAGGTGATGGCCATGATGCGTGACCAAGCTTTTGGTAGTAAGAGTGAGCAGGTGGTAGAGGGAACAAGCATCAACGACCTCAACAAGAGCTCACTTGAAACTTATAGGAATCATATCCGCAACGACAACCCAACTTTCCCGTATAAAGACCTATCAGATGAACAGTTCTGTGAAAAGGTGGGAATATCCAAAGATGGACAGTTGACCATTGGCGGCATTTTGATGCTTGGTCAGAGGGATATAGTTCAACGCCATATTAGCAACTTCTGGATAGACTATCTGGAAATTCCTGGCAAAAGCCTTGCAGATGCTCAGGTACGGTATTCCTTTCGGATGCAGGAGCAGGATAACATCTGGGAGTCATATCAGATTATTCTTCAGAGGTTACGCAACTTCGTTGATGCGCCATACGAGGCTCGCCCTGATGGTGTAGGAGTCGAGGACGAATCGCAGTTGTACGCTTTGAGAGAGGGACTTACCAACTGTTGTGCACATGCAGACTACTTCAGTCCGATGCATCCAACGATACGGGTCTTTGCGGACCGTATTGAGTTGCAGAATCCTGGCAGGTTTATGTTCCCACTGTCAGAGTTGCGTACACAGATACACTCCATTCCTCGAAATCCAAACCTTATCAAATTCTTCCGCTATGCCAAACTAGGTGAGAATGCTGGTTATGGCATAGACAAGATGTTGATATGGGAGAAACTGACCAAGGGAAAAGTGGAGTTTACTAGTGATTTGGTATGTTCTACCATTACATATTGGTTTGGGGAACAAGTTAGTGGTCAAGCTGGTGGTCAAGCAGGGGAACAAGTTAGGGAACAAGCAGGGGAACAAGTTAGGGAACAAGTTCGACGCCTCGTAAATGTAATCAGGGAAGATGCATACACTGTTTCCGATCTCCTTAGAATATTACATCTCAAGGGAAGAAGAAATTTCTTGGAAAACTACCTGAATCCTGCGATTGAGGAAGGATATGTACTTCGTGCTTATCCTGATAAGCCCAAACATCCTAACCAGCGTTACTACTTGTCTGAAAAGGGATTGAAACTAGTAAAGTAAAGCGGAAAGGCGATATTTGCGGTATATCCAGAATTGGGCATAAGTTTAATTTGCCGGTAACTTGCTGGTAATTTGCCGAAAGCAATAGGACATGCATTAAGATTGTTATCAAACCACTATTATACAGCGTATTACGAATTGCAGTTTAATTTACTGGTAACTTGCTGAAGGACTAAAAATAGATATGAACATGTTATTTGGAAATAAGATTAAAGAACTCAGGGAAGATCAAGGTTTGCTACAACGCCAGTTGGCTGCATTCTTGGAGATTGATACGCCAATGTTCAGTAAGATAGAACGTGGTGATAGAAGAGCAAAGCGTGAGCAAGTCCTTAAACTTGCGGAATATCTACATCAGGATGAGAAGGAAATGCTCACCTTATGGTTGGCGGATAAATTCATTGATGCCGTTGAGGATGAGCAAGAGCGTGAACTTTGCAACGATGCTATCATTGTCGCACAGGAGAAAATAAAGACATTGTAATCATGGAAATAGACATCTTCCCACTTCCATCCACAAAAGGAATACATCGCCATATAGGCATGGCATTCTTGGGGTTGGTTATCATCACCTATGTAGTCGGTGCGTATAAAGTTGCACAACAGCTTATAGGAGAGGACAAGGAATTGCTTTGTTTTCTTGTCACTATACCCATATTTATAGGCGGTTATGCTGTACTCATATTGTTGCTCCATTGCATCAAACAAAGTCTTTATGCTTACTTCAAGCGCAACAGAAAAGAGTTGAACAATCGTGTTGACCGTGAGAACATGGACAACTATATTGTCCAACATTGGGAGGATACACAGAAGGCGCTGGACAAAGCCCAGACGAAGGAAATCCCACAATCCGATGTCGCTATCTCTGTTCATGCTTCACTAGAAGAACATTCTGAGGATAAACCTTCTGATGATGATTTGCAACCAAGTATTATGCCAGAGCTTAAACAAGCTCTAAAAGCAGCACAGCGTAATTTGGCTTCCTTCATGCAACAACTGCATATCGACCGCATTCAATTAACAGAAGCGAAAGAAAAGCAGGACAGGGAGAAACTTGAAAATATCCTTAGATATACGCGTCTCGTACTCCTTCCTCATGGTTTCAGCGATGAAGAACTTTATCAGATAGAAGAAGCCGTCAAACTACTCGTACAATGTAACGGCATCGTGAATGGTGTCTCTGTCAAAATTGAGAAGAACAAATTAAAGCAGGCTGACCTAAAGAACTTTGCTTGGAACATAGGCAATCAGTACAACATTGATGCAGAAGTACTGGCTATGTTTGTACTCAACCTGTTTCACTCATGGTTCAAGAACACCGAGAGAGAAAGCATACGTAAGACCCTCCGCAATACAAATGGCAAATATTCAATTGATATAGACGAGAATATAATAGAGCATCTACCAATGTTGGAAGCAAAAGTACTTGGCATAAATTGCAAATAGCGTATTTGTGGATTTCTATTGTTGCTTGGCATTATAGCCTCTTTTACATCTCCTTATCGTTCACGAGGATTTACAACTATCTGACACACAATAACGATTACATTTGAGGAGGTCAAATAACCGACAACAAGTCAAGACAACAAAATAAAGAAAGCGTGTAGCTCAAGAACTACACGCTTTCTTTGTTTTGTTAAATTCCCTGCTCGGCTATTTAAATGACATATAAATCCTATTTCACAGTACCATAATATTTTGCATACCACTGGGCAAAAGCACGGAGACCGGTACGAAGGGGAGTCGACGGCTTGAAGCCGAAGTCTCGCTCCAAGGCACTGGTGTCTGCGTATGTCACAGGAACATCACCGGGCTGCATCGGGACAAGCTCCCGATGGGAAGCAAAGTCATAGTCGACAGGAAGCACACGGGCTGCTATGAGCTCCTCCTGAAGGATGGTAACAAAGTCAAGGAGGTTCTCGGGACTGTTGTTCCCGATGTTATATACCTTGTACGGAGGAACAGGAAGACCGTCTTCACCGTTGCGCTTCTCAGGAGCGTGCCGCATGATGCGCACAACACCCTCCACGATGTCATCGACGTACGTGAAGTCGCGCTTGCAGCGGCCATAGTTGAAGATCTGGATGGTCCTACCCTCACGGAGTTTATCCGTGAAACCGAAATACGCCATGTCGGGACGACCGGCAGGACCGTACACCGTGAAGAAGCGGAGACCGGTCGACGGGATGTTGTAGAGCTTGGAGTATGCATGGGCCATCAGTTCGTTGCTCTTCTTGGTGGCAGCATACAGACTGACAGGATTGTCCACCTTGTCATCCGTAGAATACGGCACCTTCGTATTGGAGCCATAGACCGACGACGACGAGGCATATACCAGATGCTCCACGCCGTGGTGGCGGCAAGCCTCAAGAATGTTGTAGAAGCCTATCACATTGCTCTCGATATAGACATCGGGGTTGGTGATAGAATAGCGAACTCCGGCCTGGGCGGCAAGGTTTACGACTATTGAAGGCTTGTAGACGGTAAAGATATCCTCAACGGCAACACGGTCGGATATGCTGTCCTCTACAAATACCCAGTCACGGTCGAGGGCCTCTATCTCGGAAAGACGCTCCTTCTTGATATTGACGTCATAGTAGTCGGTCATGGAATCTATACCGACTCCCCTTATCTCTTCTACGTCCTGGAACAGACGCTTCACCAGGTTCGACCCGATGAAACCGGCAGCACCGGTAACAAGCACCGTCTTGCCCTCAAGGCTGACATTGTATTCCAACATAATATATCTATTTGCCACCGAAACGAACGCAGGCCTCCCTGTAGGTGTCGAGGCTGCCTATGTCAAAACGAAGGTTCTCACCCGTCCCTGTCATCGGCCATGCATGCATGGTTGTATGGTCACAAAGGTAGTGGGCGAGATTGCCGGGGGCATCCTTGCCGCATCCGTCGGCAACCGAGTTGCGGACGAGGGAAAGGTCCTTCTTCAGGTATATGTAGAAAGGAGGAACTGCCCAGGTGGATTTGGGAGCCTGAGGCTTCTCTTCCATGTCAAGCACCTTGTTGCTCCCGTCCAGCACGACGACGCCCGTGCGCCGGAGCTTCTCCGGGTCCTTCTGCTCATGGCACATGATACATGAACTGTCCTTATCCTTGGCGAACCTCACAAAGTCGCCAAAGGAGAAGAAGAGGAGGTTGTCCGCGGCAACCACGAGCATGTCGTCGTCGATATCCAGCCGCTCCATGGCGAAGAGAAGGTCGCATACAGCACCAAGGCGGGTTTCGTTCGTCTCAGTGCCGTCATCCACGACCGTCACCTTCTTCTGATAATTCTGACATGCCGCCCAATCTTCAAAGGTATGGAAAAACTTATGGTTAGTGATGATGATATGCTCATCTATCTCAGGAATCCGGTCTATGTCGTCAAGCATCCGGCCGAGGATGGTTGAAGAGCCGATTCTCAACAACGGCTTCGGGAAGTTACTCGTCAAATCTCCCAGGCGGGTGGCATAGCCCGCTGCAATAACTATATTCTTCATGTCGGTTCAGTTCTTGTCGTTACGCGTCTTCAAGGAAGCGGGCACCGTCGTCCGGCTTGACCCAGAACACCTTGAAGGTCTCCCTGTATTCCGGATATTCCTTCAGGTACTGATCAGAAAGCTCCCTTTCGATGTATTCCTTGCAGGACGGATCGACGAGGGCGATGACGGCTCCCTTGAAGCCTGCACCGGAAAAGCGGCCTCCGTAGACACCACGGAGGGGGCGCATGATGTTGTAGATGCTGATGAGCTCGGGCGAGCCGCACTCATAGTTGTGGATGGAGCTTTCGCACGAGTCGAAAGAGAGCTTCCCGAACAGCTGCAGGTTGCCGCTCTCCCAGGCCGTTATCCCCTGCCGTACCCGGCGGTACTCACTGTAGAAATGCTCTGCACGCCTGGCGAAGCGGAGCGGCATCATGTCACGGGTATTGTCGAACGTCTCTCTGGGGATGTCACGCAGGAAGGTCTTGTCAAACGTCCTGAGAGGCTGATCCTGGTAGGCAAGCATGTTCCACGCGGCCGTCTTGCACTCATAGACGCGGAGGTTGTAGTCCGAATTGACAAGACTGCGTGTCAGGCCGCTGAAGAAGATGCCGATCTCAAAAGCAGGCATCTTAGGATTACGCCTGACTATACGCCACTCGTTGCTGTCACAGTCGAGGAACAGAAGGCCGTCCTTCTGACCGAGGGCTATGCACGCCTGGTCGAGGAGGCCGTTGTTCAGGCCGATATACTCACGCTCGGCCTCAGAGGCGATCTGAACGACCTCAAACGGCCGGAGACTGATACCGTTGGCCTTGGCGAAGGCCATCACATACGCGATGAGCACGGCGGCGGAAGAAGACAGGCCGCCAACGGGAAGGGAGCCACGGAGAAGGCCGTCAATGCCGCGGGTCAGCTCGAAGCGTTTACGCAGGGCGTACTTCGCCCCCCTCGCATAGTCGCCCCAGTGCCTTTCCTTAACTTCAGAGCGCTTGGCAAGGTCAATATGTACGGTGCCCTCAAAACCCAGGGAAGAGAGGGTGACCTCGGAGTCCTGACGGACATTGAACCAGAGGTCGACGCCCTTGTCGATGGCAAACCCCGTCACTAAGCCGTGCTGGTGGTCGACGTGGGCCCCTAAGGGACAAACACGGTAGGGAGAGAAAATGTGATACTGATAATTTTCCATTGGATTTATTGCGTTATGCCTCCGTACTAAGAGACCCAGCCGCCCCACCCTCAAGTCATTGACATAGGGGATGTTTGAAGCTTCCAAACCCGTCGTTTGAAGCCTTCAAACCATACGTTTGGAGCCTCCATTCATTCATAATTCACACATACGGAGAGGTCAATGTTTGTCAGGCATCAACACTTAGTACATTTTTCAAGAAAAAATTCCGTTTTCTAACGTCACCTCGTCACTTATTGTCCTATATCATTATCTATCAACAGGTTGCAAGGTGACGTTATGCTTTTGAAACGTCACTAAACGTCACTATAACGTCACTTCATCCATGTTTCACATACGAAAACATCATGTTTATGCATCGGAAACACCATGTTTTCATAGGACAAACACTATACTTTTAAAAAGTAATACTCTGTGTTTCAGGCAGTAACGCAAAGAAACGGACTTTTATATAACCGGTTTACACAGTAGTGACGTTACAAAACAAACGTCACTACATAACGTCACTCGGAACAATCTTATATTCAACACGTTACAAAGAAAGTGACGAGATGACGTTAGAAATCGAAAAAAACTTAGAAAAAATTCTGGGCAATCACAAAGTAATCTCACAGATGACTGTCTTATCCTAACACTCCACCTAATACGTTTCAGTCAAGCATATCCTCCGGCTGGAGAGGAGTGTATGGGCCGTCCTTGACTTCAAAAATGGCAGAAGGTTCGAGGACTTCTATCCCGTGCCATTGGCCGGCAGGAATCTGGACACCGTAGTTGCCTGCCGTGGGGTCAAGCAGATAGCGTTCCACCTGCGCCCCGAGATCGTCGTAGAACACAACGAACATCTTGCCGCGAAGCAGGACGTATGTCTCTGCCGTATGTCTGTGCCTGTGAATAGGAAGCACCGTTCCCGGCAGCAACACATTAATCAGACGCTGGGCCTTGGCATCCAGACTCTCGTGCAGGTTGTAGTTCATGCGGAGCCGCGGACTTTCCTCGGCCTTCCGGGTTATTTCGTCAAGCAGTTCGCTATTCAGAATCATGATTGTAACGCTTTGGATTTGAGATATTCCTCATGTAAATGATAATACTTCCCCATAAAAAGTAAATATGCCGTACTAAGCACTACGATGACCAGTCCAAGATAAACATAATGATTAATGGGTATGAATATCAGGCCGGCCGAGATCAGCAACTGGACGGCCATATATAGGGAGGAAACTACCGTATGAGGTATCTTCAGTTCATTGGCCATCAACTGATAGGCGTGCTTACGGTGAGCCTGACCCAAATTCTCATGCAACAGGATTCTATGACAGATCGTGAGTACGACATCCGTACCATAGACAGCAAGGAATACGATGTATGAAAAGTCCTGAGTATCGAGAATCAATAGCCCCAAAGCGAAAAGGAGTATAAACGCGATGGAAATAGAGCCCACGTCTCCGGCAAAGCATCTGGCTTTCTTGCGGAAGTTGAAGAAGCAGAATACCAACAGGCTTAGTCCGACCACATAAAGAAAAGACGGTGATATGAAGTCATGGATTCCGTCCAGATAGACCAGCGGAATGAGAACGGCTATCGAATAGCCTCCCGTGATGCCGTTGATACCGTCCATGAAGTTGTAGGCATTGGTAATCCCTACGCATACGACCAAGGCGACAATTACCATCCACCAGTCCTGAAGGTTGAGTATCCCGAACTGATGGAACATCAGGAACATGGCCATGAACTGTACTACGAGACGTACGCTGTCCGGCAAGGAACGGATGTCATCAATAAAGCTAATCAACCCGATCAATGTCAGTCCGAGGATAAACCACGGATAGGTCAGACCGAAGAACGCGGCATAGAGCCAGACGGCAAAGAGAAAGATGATGCCGCCGCCACGAAGGACAATGCTCTTGTGTGAACTCCGCAGATTCGGCCTGTCAATGATGTTGAAACGGTCGGCTACGAGGAAATATGCCAATTCAAGAAAAATTAGCAAAACAGAGATAATGATGTAAAGCATAGATTATTGGATCTTCAGGTTTTCCAGTACTTTCAATGGAGTCCATCCAAGTTCATGAACCGCTTTTTGATTCGAGAATGTCAAGGATTTGGTCAATTTATTAAACCTTTGCGAATTAATAGGAAATCTATTTCCCAAAACATCTCCTACTAAAGCAAGACTCTTAGCCATCCAATATGGGATTGATATAGGAGAACGTTTCCCAAGTTGCTGAGCAATAAGTTTGGATAGTTGACCAAAAGACGGCTGGTCAGTATCACACACATTATATACCCCACCTTTATCTTTTACCAATGGAATCAGGTTCGCTATATCATCCGCCATAAGAATGCTTTTCTGTACCTTTCCGCCTGCGATATTCAAGTAAAATCCTTTTTTGATACCGCGAATCATATCGCCTAAATTCCCCGGAGGATTAATACCTGCCAAAAGTGAAGGCCGAAGAATACTAAGGACAACATTATTTGCTTTACACCATTCGATTAAAAACCGCTCTGCCATGATTTTACTTTTGGCGTATGGGGTATCTCCATTCAACGGATGCTCCTCGGTTATAAGTTCACCGAACTCACATCCATACACTGCCACCGTACTGATAAAAACCAAGGCTTTAGGTGCGCCAACCTTTTCAAGTCCTTTACAAAGATTGATAGTTCCTTGATAGTTCACGTCATAGAAAGCCTGTTTCTCTTCTTCAGTCTTCGGCACCACATGAGCCTTACCACAAGCATGTAGCACTATATCATAATGAGTATTGATTGGTGGAACCTCCTTTGCAAGATTAATCTTTATATCATCCTTCAGCGTCAAGCCCAGAGTATGAACTACATCATATTCCTTATACAAAAGTGGCAATATATTATATCCCAAAAAGCCAGATGCTCCTGTAAATAACAATTTATTCATAACACACAGGTATTTCCATAAAATAATCTAACCTTATCTACTACAGATTGCATTGATAACTTTTAAATACCTATCAACAACAATATTTCTATTAAACTGCTTCTTCACCTTTTCTCTGGCTAAAATCCCCATTTCTTTCTTTTGTTCATAAGACAAGCTAATAAAAGTAAGCATTTTATGTATTAAATCCTCTGTATCTTGTGCTTTAATAATATATCCATTAATACCATCATCAACGATTTCACCACATCCAGGACGATTTGTCGTAATAATAGGTCTTCCAGATGCACAACTTTCTAACAAAACATTTGACATTCCCTCTGGATAAAATGTCGGTAACACGGTACAATGAGATATTTTTAAGAACTCTAAAACATTGTCAACCATACCATGATATATAATTACACCTGTCTCATGAAGCCTCTGAAGTTGCGATTCATATGCTTGCTCGCAAAAACCGCAAATATGAAATTTTACGTTTGGATATACTTTCTTTACACGGACAGCTGCATTGATAAATTCATCCGCACCTTTTTCTTTCATGACTCTTGAAATAAAAATGAATTCAACGTCTGAAGTTTGAGGATACTCTAAATATTTAAATCTTTCAGTATTTACCCCTGAACCTGGTAAAACATCATAATTATCCTTAACTATACCTTCTTTTACAAAGAAGTTTCTATTAACTTCGTTTTGAAAAAACACAAGATGAACTTTCTTAAACGCTATTTTATAAACAGTTAAAAGAATAGTACGCAGTATACCGGGATACTCAACTGCTGTTCCTAAGCCCGTTATATTGGTTATAATGGGAATATTGAGAAACCTACACACAATAGCACCATACAAATTAGGTTTTATTGTATACGAGAGGACTACATCTGGAGCAATATCCTTTAATATTTTATAATATAGACATAAAAGATTAATCTCATTTAAAGGATTTGTACTATGCCGATTGAATGGGACATCTACAAATTCACAACCTAACTTAACCAATTCGTCAATCTTTTTACCATAACCAACAAGCAGAACGACTCTATAACCCTCTATAATAAGTTTTTCTATTATTTCTAATCTAAGATTATATGTCCATGCATGATGATTTGATAATATAGCAATAGTTTTTTTCATATATCAGTTCATTTTTGTCCAGAAGCAGGCACTTTAACGCACCAAGATACCCTTTACGTTCTGTCCCCCATAACTGGGGCTAAAATAGTTTGATCTAAAATCATATTATTCCCTTGGTTCATTATATTTAATAACTTTTGCCGGATTTCCAGCAGCAATGCAATTGTCAGGCAAATCCTTCACTACCACACTCCCTGCACCAATAGTCACATTATTCCCAACGTGTACATCTCCAATTATAGTGACATTGGCACCTAATGCTACATTATTTCCAATGACAGGCCTGCCTTTTTTTGTCGCTCCTATTGTAGTGCAATGAATGCAGGAAAAGTTTGATCCAATCGAATCTGCATTAATAATTGTAGCATACGGATGAGCAATCCATATTCCTACTCCTATTTTTGTTGTTGCGCTTATACAAAAATATCTGTCCCCCGGCCTATACCATTGTATGAAAGCAGATTTAACTGGGCCAAGCCTATGATAAAACAAATTCCGATAATATCTATTAGTATGAAGCTGGTATATCAGTTGAAGCAATATGGGAAGCTTTAATCCTATTTGATATTCAATTCTTCGCAGATCACTAACTACCAGTTTATTGCCCCCCCCAAGAATAATATGAGGGATATATATTACGCAAAATAACAACGATGATACAAGACGCATCAAGGATCTAATCTTTCGTAAGTTCATAATATACATTCCTATATCTATCAGCCATCGCACTTATATCATACAATAATGACCTGTCTTTACATTTTTTAGAAACAGAATCATAGTAGTCTCTACAATCAAGAAGGCGAAAAATATTCGTAGCAAGTTCTTTTGAGTCACCCCTATGGAATATCAGTCCAGCACCTTCAACAACCTGTTTCAATCCGTCCACATCTGTTGCAATTACCGGCTTACCGCAAGCCATCATTTCAACAGCTGTCAGTCCAAAGCCTTCCCAATTGGAAGACTGAATACCAATATAGGACTCTGCTATTAAATCTGCCACATCCGAACGAGTACCCAAGAACTTTACTCTGTCCTCCACCCTACACTCTTTCGCAACCTGTTTACAATGCTCCAAATTATCGCCATCACCTACAAATCGTAGAGTTGCCTCTTTATCAATATACTGCATTGCACGAATAACAGTTTCTTGATCTTTTGATGCAGTAAAACGAGATACCATAATTAGTGATTTCGGAGTTATGGGTCTATGAATCAAAGAAAAATGCCTCATATCCACTCCATTATTGATAACTACAAACTTTTCATCTGTAGCCTGCAACCATTGCTGTAAAGCATCTTGAGTTTGTTTACTTATAGATATAATTTTATCATATCGGTGGTATATCAATTTTTCAACAGGACGAAAATAAAACTTTCCTCTCCTCCTGTTAGACGTTGAGTGCTCCGTATATACAAGTTTTAAATTCAAGCCAACAGAGGCACAAGCAACCCAATAAATAGCAGGGAACAAATGTGCATGAATAATATCATAGCCTTTGAATATCTTTCTCATTCTAAAGATATTTCGCACACTATAAAGATTGAGATCATCTAAACAAATTATTTCGATACCGGCTTCTTTTATCTTTTTTGTAAAAGCATTCTCTATGTCTATATTAACAAGGATTGCAACCTCTATTCCCTGTTGCTTCTGAAGAGGAAGCAAATCAGAAAGTAACCGTTGGGCACCTCCTATTTCAAGTGATGATATAACATGTAGCAGTTTCATCCCCTTATTTTCCTGTATGTAAGATATGCAAGACTAAGCAGTTTATCTGTTAGCCTCATTCTGCCGAATGTCTCAATCGGAATTTCATCAAAACCGATAAATTCATCTTTATGTTCAATTATAAACGATTCAAATTCATTCATAGCATTGCTTTCCATTGTATTCGGATGAAAACAGAAAGTCCAATATCCCCGAAAAGGAACAGTCCTAAAACATCCCATTTGACATGGCACTATGATAAAATCATTATCATATTTATATGGGTAACGAGCAAAAGTATCGCTCAATAAGCGGATGGGGGTAACTTCTTTTATTACCTTTATCGTATTATCATCGAAAGTATGGCTTGGTGCAAAAAAACAAGATGGCTTTAGACCTTTATTTACTAATATTTTGTACCCTTCACTAATTTTATCTTTTTGTATTTCATAAGGAAGACCAGCAAACTCCGAGCGTTTATGAATCGGATTTTTGCCACCACACGCTGTCACATAACAATGATTATAACCGTGCAATGCAATCATCCAGCCTTTAGCTTCCCAAGCTTTTGCCCTATCCCAGAACCTGTTATCCTTTTCTTGAATCATGGTCACTTTATCTTCATTTTGGGGTATAATCCCAATCAGTGGCTTGATGGAATATTTATCAAGAATTTTTTCTATCTTATTCCATTTTTGCATGTCCATATACGGACATGCGTCATCAAGACGAATTAAGTATTTTTGCTTACTCATGATACATAAATCTGAAAATAAAAGGTTTTATATCTCTTAAAGAGAATGTAGAAAAAACATCTGCCTTTAAGAAGTCTTTTATATTGTAAGGCCTATTTTTAATATATAGGAACTCATTCATTCCATATACTTCTGTTTTTTTAAGATTAATCTTGATTGGCAGTCCATAACAGGACTTAACCCATATTGCTGGAATATTTATACCTGCTTTTGTATAAAAGTATAGCAATCCATCAGTACGAAGATTGATCTCCATAAAATAGTTTAGCCTCCGTACGTTGTCTGTGGATGCTGTACGAATACGTACAGCATCCACACTATAGCATCCGTGATAGTCAATTGAATCAACGTATCTCTTACACCGCTCAGCAAGTTCAGATTCGAAATTCCACGCCCCAAAACAATTGAGACCCAAATTATTAGTTTCTTTTCCATGCTTAGTCTTATTGACTTCTCCATACACAAAATTTTCACCATCTATCGTGCGAACGCCTGCAATAAGAATTACCTCATCATTGGGAATAAAATCTTGTACAAGGACACTATTTACATGAGTTGATAGTTCATTAAGACTGTTTTTTAATTCCTCAATGCTATGACAGATACGAAAATCATTCTTACTTCCTCCAATGCTTGCTTCAGGTTTGATAATACAAGGAAATCGAACAAAATCAAGTGTCTCTGCACTTAGATTTTTTAAGTTGATGGATATGGAGAATGGCACATCAAATCCAGCAGCCTTCGCATAAATCAGTTGTAAGTTTTTGTCCATAAACTTAGTCAATTGGCCTTCAATATTTTTAACAGACGAAAGAACAAAATGAGAAGCAAGGACATTATAATTTGCATCAAGAAATGAAGCAAGAGCATCACTTGTCGTTAGTATTGGTATCTTTGTTCCTACCTTTGCAAAATTATCAATAAGCCATGAAGCAGTTAGATCCTTTACTACATATCCTTTAAAAATATATTTACTTTTAAGAACAAAGCTTTTGGAAGAATGGTGTTGCACCACAACATTGACTCTAATGTTTTCTCGTCCAAGAGCTCTAACCACATTTAAGGTATTATAGTGGTCATTACCAATAACTATAGCGTCTAACATTATTTTTTACATTTGTATTTTTATATGTTGTGTAACTCTATTCTAAGCAAATCTTTATACTTTTCAAGAGTGATTGTTTTTTTTGTTGAATTATATGCTCCCTGCGAGAGTCTTTGTCTTAAATTCCTATCTTTTAATATCTTTAATATTGATTCTGCCAGTTTGATATGATTCTTATTATCAACAACAATTCCATTAATACCATCTTCCACAAGATAAGGCATTGCCGAGTTATTAAAACACACTATAGGGAGACCATAAGACATGACTTCCCTTAGAACCATTCCATAGCCTTCCAATAGAGATGGAAAAACAAAGATATCGGATCCTTTGAGAATACGATCTTTCTCATCACTATTGATAAACCCCAGAAAATTCACTTGTAATTTATTACGGTCAATGACTTTGATTAAATCTTCATAATACTTTTGATCTTTTATTTTTCCAATAATATTTAGAGTTATATCAGTATTGTTGTGTTTGAGAATTGCAAGAGCATTTATTAAATAGATAA
>CAMWKM010000052.1 GCA_947174835.1 uncultured Prevotella sp. | reverse complement strand
AAGTTAGGAAAATATTTTTTGCAATCACAGATTTTGTAGTAGCTTATGCGAAATAGGCAATGAATGAAGGCTTCAAACGGATGGTTTGGAGGCTTCAAACGAGGCGGTTGGAGGCTTCATACATAATTGTCTCACCTATGTAGAAATCAGAAAGTAGGCCATTTAACACAAGAAATTGGCCTACTTTTGAAAAAGCATTAAAATTTGGGTGCACGAGTGCACGTTATTTTTATTAAGCTGTGAGATATTGTGTCGTTCAGGATAATGCTCATTGGGGGCAATCACGCGATAGTGCCCGCTGAGGTGCATGAAGGCAAAGAGCCTCAGCAGTCCGTCATAGTAAGCATCGAAATAGCCATCGTCAAATGGCTCGTGCTTGGCGTTCCACAAGGCATCGACAAAGTCTTTGCGTTTATCGTGGCTGCACATAACAGAGGCTGCTGCCGTCGTGGCGACGAGACCGATGCTGTGACGGAGTTTCGGTTCGTAGTCGCCTGCCCGCAGTATTTCATCATCTTCCGGTAGGGAACCGTCGATGCGGTACTGATCGACAAAGTTGTTAATGCCTTGGGAGTAGAAGAAGTTCTGGATGCGCTCACCATACTGTTGTTGCCACTCTGCGTCGGCTCCACTCCATTCGTAGTCAAGAGTCATGTTCATTGGCACTCGCCAAGAGTCGTAGCGGAAGTTGGAACCACCGTTGCGTCGACCGCCAAAGCCCTGCATAAGCGTTCCGTCGTAGTTGCAGAGGTCAGGATTGAGGCCCGTTTTCTCGTCAATGACCTTGTGCATGAACTCACGCGACTTTGCGGCACAGGCCTGCCAATAATCAGCCCGTCCGTCGTCGGCTCATTTGGCCCACACTTCATAGAAAGCAGGAATATGGTATGAGGGATCCGTAAATCGCTGTCCGAAACCGTCAGGAGTAAAGGTTATCAACTGTGTTTCGGGGTCGATGAGGAATATCTTTCCGGAAGAGGGGGGCAGCCCGGGGAATGAGGGTCTAGGACGTTCGTCCTTGTAGTTGCGGGGCATGATGCAGCTGAGGATGTGCTGTGCCTCTGCCTTGTAGTTGATGCCCGTGTCGTTGCCCCAGCGGTTGCCGGCAAATAGAAGGGAAGTGATAAAATAGAGTTCACCGTCGCTGGCTGCTCCCTCGGCATTGTGAGTACCGTCGGTCTTGCAACTCCAGGCAAAATAGCCCTCACGCTGTCCGCTCTGGTGTTGCATATACTTCTTGCTCCAGCGCCATAGACGGTCGAAAATATCCTTCTTGTCCATCTGCACGGCAATCATCATACCGTACGACATACCCTCGGTGCGAGCATCATGATTTTTCACGTCGGAGATATACGCCATGCTGTCGCCCACCTCAAAATATACTTTGTTGGGGCCGCAGAACACGTCGTTGAACACTTCCTGCAACTTGGCTTCCACAGTTTCGGGCTGATAGCCCATCTCCACAAACACGTTGCGCGTCTCTGCCGCCACCATATTGACTGCAACGGAAAGCATCATTACTACTGTAAGTATTTTCTTGTTCAGTTTCATCTGATTGTAACTATTGATTGGTAATTTAGCCGCAAATTTACAAAAATAAAATGAAATACGTATATTACGTATGTGCCAAATTGTTTTGGATACGATTGCTTTCTGAGATATTTTTATACTTAACGGATGATTTCAGAAAATTAGGTGCAGAAAGTGTGGAATATAACCGGAGAGTGTTTTGAAATCGTTGAATGTGCGATAAAAAAACAGAAATTGGACAATCTGTTGACTGCCCAATTTCTGTTTTGGATGGGTTGTTATTATGCTAACAATTTCTTCACCTGCTCGTAGACGTTCTGACCTGTGAAGCCGAGTTTCTCGTCGAGCACCTTGTAAGGAGCAGAGAAACCGAAGCTCTCCAGACCCCACACGCTGCCATCGGCACCTACGAGGCCTTCCAGGTTGACGGGCAGACCGGCTGTCAGACCGAACTTCTTCTTGCCTGCAGGCAGAACGCTCTGCTGATATTCCTTAGACTGGCTGCGGAACAGACCCTCAGAGGGAACGCTGACGATGCGCACCTTCACGCCGTCCTGACGGAGTAGGGTAGCACCGGCCTCAAGCGTAGAGACCTCTGAACCGGATGCCAACAGGATTACGTCGTAGTCTTCATCAGAGCCGGCGACCACGTATGCACCCTTGGTAGCCTGATTGTAGTCGTTGCCTTCGGGCAGCATATCGATATTCTGGCGAGAGAAGATGAGGGCGGTAGGTGTGTCGACATTTTCCATAGCCATGCGCCAGCAGACGGTGGTCTCTTCAGCATCGGCAGGACGAACAACGAGTACGCTGTTCTTGCCGTGATGGTTCTTCAACTTCTCCATCAGACGGATCTGTGCTTCCTGCTCAACGGGCTCGTGGGTAGGACCGTCTTCACCGACGCGGAAAGCATCGTGGGTCCAGATGAACTTCACAGGCAACTCCATCAGAGCAGCCATGCGGACGGCAGGTTTCATATAGTCAGAGAATACGAAGAAGGTACCGCAGGCGGGAATCACACCACCATGCAGGGCCATACCGATGCAGCAGCAAGCCATAGTCAACTCAGCTACACCAGCCTCGAAGAAGGCACCGCTGAAATCACCCTTAACCATATCCTTGGTCTTCTTCAGGAAGCCGTTGGTATTGTCTGAGTTAGAGAGGTCGGCACTGGCGCAGATCATGTTGGGAACCTGCTCTGCCAACTGTCCTAAAACGGCAGCACTGGCACTACGGGTAGCGGAACCGGCCTTCTGTTCAACCTTGCTCCAGTCAATGACGGGAGCTTTGCCGCTGAACCATTCCTCCAGTTGCTTGGCCTGCTCAGGATTATTCTTGGCCCACTCTGCCTTCTCGGCATAGCGCTCGGCCACAATCTTCTTCAGTTCTTCGCGACGCTTGGCATACAGTTCCTGAACCTCTGGGAAGATCTGGAAGGGATTCTCAGGATCGGCACCCAGGTTCTTCATGGTCTGTACGAAGTTGTCGCCACCGAGGGGAGCACCGTGAGTAGCGCAGTTGCATTCGTAAGAAGAGCCGTCAGCCTTGCGGGCTCCCTTACCCATAATGCAATGACCGATAATCAGGCTCGGACGCTCCTTCTCTGCTTGAGCGTTTTTAATGGCCTCACGAATCTGATCGATGTCATGACCGTCAATCTTCTGTACATACCAGCCCCAAGCCTCATACTTCTTGGCAGTGTCCTCGCAGGTTACCACTTCTGTACGAGTAGACAGCTGAATGTCGTTGGCATCGTAGAACATGATGAGGTTGTCGAGACCCAGGTTTCCGGCAATACGACCAGCACCTTGAGAGATTTCTTCCTGCACGCCACCATCAGAAATGTAGGCATAGATGGTCTGGTTCATCACATTGCCCAGACGAGCCTTCAGGAATTTGGCGGCAATGGCAGCACCAACGGCGAAGGTATGACCCTGTCCGAGAGGACCGGAGGTGTTCTCAATACCACGTTCCAATTCGCGCTCAGGGTGACCGGGGGTCACGGAACCCCACTGGCGCAGGTTCTTCAGATCCTCCAGCGTGTACTTGCCGATAAGGGCGAGTTGGCTGTAGAGCATCGGAGCCATGTGACCAGGGTCAAGGAAGAAACGGTCGCGACCTTCCCATGCGGGATTTTCGGGGTCATAAACCAAAAATTCACTATACAGGGTGTTGATAAAATCTGCACCACCCATAGCACCGCCGGGGTGTCCCGACTTTGCCTTTTCTACCATTGCAGCAGCCAAGATGCGGATGTTGTCGGCTGCTTTTAGCATTACGTTGTTATCGTTCATATTGTTTTGAATAATGTTAAGTCCTTATCTATGTAAGAATACGGCTGGTGACTTGTTTTCCCGAAAGAGACTACTTCTTATTGTCTACAGCAGCCTGCTCAATGGCGAGGCCGCACTTGTAGTTTTCGATGTAGCGGTTGAAGCCCTCTACGTCATCGGCAGTGGGAGCTATTGATATGCCTGTGTTGCCTGCAAAGACAACTGTTTCGAGATAGTCAGCCAGTGAGAGCTTGTTGGGATTGTTCACTGTATAGTTTGCCAGCAAGGCGATACCCCATGCGCCACCTTCACCGGCAGTCTCCATGACAGAGATGGGCGAGTTGAGTGCGGCTGCCAACATACGTTGACCAACACCTTTGGTCTTGAAGTAACCACCGTGACCGGTAATGCGATCTACCTTGACATTCTCCTCCTTCAGTAGGATGTCATTGCCCAGTTTCAGCACACCGATAGCACCATAGAGGTGAGCGCGCATGAAATTAGCCAGATTAAACTTGTTGTTGGCAGAGCGAACGAAGAGGGGACGACCGTCGCTGAGACCCGTGACAGGCTCTCCGGATACATAATTGTAGGCTATCAGACCACCGCAGTCGGTGTCGGCCTCAAGGGCTTTGTTGAACAACTTGCCATAGATTTCGTTCATGTCCACAGGCACACCCAGTAACTGTTGGTACTCTTTGAATAAGTTGACCCAGGCATTGATATCGCTGGTGCAGTTGTTACAGTGAACCATAGCGACGAGTGAACCATCAGGGGTGGTTACCATGTCAATCATCTCGTAGGGCTTCGATAGTTCTTTCTCAAGCACGATCATCGAGAACGAAGAAGTGCCGGCAGATACATTGCCAGTGCGTTGCTTGACGGCATTGGTTGCTACCATGCCTGTACCGGCGTCGCCCTCGGGAGGACAGAGCGGAATACCTGCTTTCAGATGGCCGCTAACATCAAGTTTCTGGGCACCCTCAGGTGTCAGGAAACCTGCATTTTCACCGGCATTGAGTGACTTTGGCAGGATGTCAAGGAGTTTAAAGGATAATCCTTTCGATGCAAGAATAGCATCGAACTTCTGCACCATTGTAGCATCGTAGGTCTTGGTTTTGGGATCAACGGGAATCATACCGGAGGCATCACCAACACCCAATACGAACTGGCCAGTGACCTGCCAGTGTACATAGCCGGCAAGGGTTGTGAGGTACTTGATACTGGGCACGTGTTCCTCGTTGTTGAGAATTGCTTCATAGAGATGACTGATGCTCCAGCGCAGAGGGATGTTGTAGTTGAAAAGTTTGGAGAGTTCTGCAGCAGCCTTGCCTGTATTGGTATTACGCCAAGTGCGGAAAGGCACGAGGATCTCTTCTTTCTCATTGAAGGCCATATAGCCATGCATCATGGCTGAGAAGCCGATGGCGGCCAGGGACTCAATCTCACAGTCATACTGCTTGCGCACATCCTTGCGGAGGTCGGCATAGCAATCCTGTAGTCCGTACCAAATGGCCTCGGTGGAGTAGGTCCATAGTCCATCGACCAGTTGGTTCTCCCACTCATGCGAACCTTGTGCTATAGGCTTGTTGTTCTCATCAATGAGAACGGCCTTGATGCGGGTGGAACCAAATTCGATACCGAGAATGGCTTTACCGCTTTCTATTACTTGTTTTGCAGTCATAATTATCGTAGTGCTTTGCTCAGCATATAATACATTTCGTTGTTCTGCAGTTGCTGTTTGAACTCGCTGGTTTTAGTGTTCTTGTTAATCTTGACATATTCAATGCCAGTCATTTCAGCAAAGTCCTCCCAGTATTCCTCGGTGATATCGTAGGAGAAGGCACTGTGATGAGTACCGCCGGCCAGAATCCAGGCACCGGCACCGATCTCGAATGTGGGCTGGGGTACCCATAGTGCAGAAGCCACAGGCAGATTGGGCATGGGTTTCGGCTCGATGCATTCCACCTCCTGAGAAATCAGACGGAAACGGTTGCCAAGGTCAACGACGGTAGCCTTGATGCCACGACCGACTTTCGAGGTGAACACGAGACGGGCGGTCTGCTGCTTGCGGATACCGATACCCAGGAAGTGAACCTCCAGTTTGGGCTTGTCGACAGCGATGAGCGGGCATACTTCGAGCATGTGGCTCTGCAGGCAAGACGAGCGGTCACCGGCAAAGTTCAGCGTGTAGTCCTCCAGGAACGAGCAGCCGGTGGGCATACCTTGCTGGATAACCCAGAGCGAACGGTAGAGGCAGGCGGTCTTCCAGTCACCCTCGGCACCGAAGCCGTAGCCTTCTGCCATTAAGCGTTGTGAAGCCAGACCGGGAATCTGGTCGAAGCCAACGAAGTTAGGATCGTTGATATCGGCATCACCCAGGTCGTCAAAGTTGGTAGTGAAAGCGGTAGCACCCTCGTCTTTCAAAACACGGCGGAGGGCAATCTCAGCCTTGGCTGAGTTTTTCACCTTCTCCCAATAGACCTGCTCACCGCTCTCGTCTATTTTTATCGTGTAGAGCTTCTTATATTCCTCTACCAATTCGTCAGCCTCTTTGTCGGTGACCTTTTTGAAGTACTCCATCAGTGAACTGACGGGATAGTAGTCTACATGATAGCCAAGACGCTGCTCGAACTCCACACGGTCTCCGTCGGTTACGGCCACATTATTCATGTTCATACCGAACATCAGGCAGCGCACGTTCTTTGCATCTGCCACACCGGCAGCGACACGAGCCCAAACGGCAATCTGTTTCTGGGCCTGTTCATCTTTCCAGTAGCCGCAAACCACTTTACGAGGCACACGCATACGGGTGCAGATATGACCGAACTCGATATCACCGTGAGCACTCTGATTCAGGTTCATGAAGTCCATGTCCATTGTCTCCCAGGGTATCTCGGCATTATACTGGGTGTGGAAGTGGAGGAGAGGTTTCTGCAAGTCTTGCAGCCCCTTGATCCACATCTTTGCAGGCGAGAATGTGTGCATCCAAGTAATGATACCCACGCACTTGTCGTCGTTGTTGGCAGCCTTCATCACGGCTTCAACTTCCTTGCTGCTGTTGGCTGTACCTTTATATACAACTTTGATGGGAATGATACCGCTGGCATTCAGGCCATCTACCATCTCCTTTGAATGTCCATCGACTGCAACCACAGCATCGCCTCCGTAAAGAAGCTGTGCACCGGTTACCCACCAAATCTCATAATTTTCAAATGCTTTAATCATCGTTTTATACGTTGTGTTTATTATATTTATTTTTAATGTTTCTGTCCTTTTTGTCCATAATAAGCGTTGGGGCCATGCTTACGATTGTAATGTTTTTCAACCAGCAGGGGATTCATTGTCAGGTTGGGGGTGACAGAGAATGCCACGAAAGCCATCTTAGCACACTGCTCCATAACCTTGGCGTTGTAGACTGCATTGTCAGGAGAGGTGCCCCACGAGAAGGGACCGTGGTTTTTCACCAACACGGCAGGTGTGTGGTCTGGATTGATTTTCCGGATATTCAGAATCTCATCCACGATGACATTACCTGTCTCCAATTCATATTGCCCTTCTACTTCCTCTTTGGTCATATCGCGCGTGCAGGGGATATCCTTGTAGAAATAATCGGCATGGGTCGTGCCAATGTTAGGAATGTCGTGACCGGCCTGAGCGAAGGCTGTAGCGTAAGTGGAGTGGGTGTGTACCACGCCTTGGATGTTGGGGAAGTTTTTATATAGAACAAGGTGTGTAGGGGTATCGCTTGATGGGTTAAGATTGCCTTCAACGACTTTGCCTGTTTCAAGATCTACTACCACCATGTCCTCTGCTTTCATGTCGTCATAGCTGACACCGGAGGGCTTTATTACGACAAGACCTTTCTCACGGTCGATACCTGAGACATTGCCCCAGGTGAAGATAACCAGTCCCTGTTTTACCAGGTCAAGGTTGGCCTTGAAAACTTTCTGTTTGAGTTCTTTTAACATAATTTATAATTTAAAATTAGGGTCTTCACTATATACCTTCTTATTGAAGCGGTAAAGGGCTGCACCTCGCTTTGATGATTTCTTGTCAATAAGCGGGGTCTTCTCTATGAAGTCCATGTCTTTGATACGCTTGCGGAAATTACGCTTGTCCACCTCTTCACCGATGACAGCCTCGTAGAGACGTTGTAGTTGGGTGAGGGTAAACAATTGTGGCAGCAGGCGGAAGCTGATGGGTTCCGTCTTGATCTTCTGGCGCATCTTCTTCAAGGCTTGCTTTACCATCAGATTATGGTCAGAATAGAGAGGGGGGATTTCTTGAATGTCTACCCACTCCAGGCCACGCTCTTTGCGGAGATGCTCATCGTAGTCTTTTACGTTGATGAGTGCATAGTAGGCGATAGAAATGACGCGTTCACCCGGATCGCGGTCAATGGCTCCGAAAGCTCCCACCTGTCGCATATACAAGTTGTTCAAACCTGTGAGTTTCTCCAGCGTGTGCTCAGCAGCCTCGTCAATGCTTTCGTCAGCGGAGACGAAGCCTCCGTAGAGGCTCCATTCTCCGCGTCCGGGATCCATCTGGCGTCGACCAATGAGCATCTTCAGCTTTTGTTCATCGAAACCAAAGATGATAACGTCGACCGACACCCAGACTTTTGAATGATCTTTATAGAAAGTCATGACTTTTGATTACCAGAAGTAGTAATAGAAAACTGCCGTGATGCTCAGGATAATCATAGTGTGGATGATATCCCAATGGTTCCATGATGCACGTGTGGCTGCACGCTGTTCTGGAGTAGACGTTCCGAATACCAGACCTTGTATCTTCTTTTCATTAGGAGCTTCGGTCAAAAGTGAAACAACAATGACAACCAGACAGCAGACAACGAGCATAACACCGCAGAAATAAAGCCAGTTGAAATCATAGAATATGGCTTTGAACCAGTTATCTGAAGCGTCAGCAACGTTACTGTAGTAAATCTTGGCACCCAAACGGGTCAGACCGATGATGATACCAGAGAGCAAGCCCCACATACCACCCATGGCAGAAGCACGTTTCCAGCAGATACCCAACAGGAAAGCAGCGGCAATGCCGGGAGCCAGCACAGACTGAACGTCCTGTAAATAAGCATAGAGCACATCACCAACGGAACGCATGATAGGAATCCAAAGAATGCCGAGAATCACGATAACCACTGTGGCAATCTGGCCAATGGTAACCAACTTCTTTTCAGGAGTTTCAGGACGCAGACGCTTGTAGAAGTCGATGGTGAACAGCATTGCCGATGAATTGAACAACGATGCTAATGAAGACATGAGGGCTGCCAATATACCGCAGACTACGAGACCTTTCACACCGGCAGGCAAAATGGTGGCCACGAGGGTGGGGAAGGCTGCATCAGGAGTAGAAAGCACGAAAGTTTCGCCGTTGGGTAGTGTGATGCCCTTTGAACTCATTGCAAATGCTATCATGCCAGGAATGAGAAACAGGAACACGGGCAGTAACTTCAGATAGGCTCCGAATATAGTACCACGACGGGCTTCTTTTTCATTTTTACCAGAAAGTACACGCTGAACGATGAACTGGTCAGTACACCAATACCAGAAGCCGATGACGGCAGAACCGACGAGGGCTCCCAGCCAGGGGAAATCCGGATCGCGCAGGTCGCGCATGAGGTTGGTCATGTGGTCGCCATATTCGTTGACGGTAGTCACTGAGCAAGCTGCCATCATCTCATCCCAGCCACCGAGAGCCTTTAAACCGAGCACGAGAATAATCAGCGAGCCAAGTAGCAGGATTGGTGTCTGAAGAACAGAAGTGTAGAGCACACTCTTCATACCACCGAAGACGGTATAGATGGCGGTGATAACCACCAAACCGATGGCTGCAATCCAGAAGAAATCAATACCCCAGAGTTCGTCGATGCCAAATACCTGTTGGAACACCAAACCACCAGCATAGACGGTAACGGCCACCTTTGTCAGTACATAGCTGATAAGCGAAATGACTGACAGGATAGTGCGACTCTGTTTGTTGAAACGACGCTCCAAAAACTCTGGCATGGTGTAGACCATGCTTCTTGTATAAAAAGGTACAAATACCCAACCAAGAATCAGAATCATCCAACCCTGAATCTCCCAGTGGGCCATGGCCATACCCGATGATGCACCGGCACCAGCCAAGCCAATCAAGTGTTCAGAACCAATATTTGAAGCAAAAATGGATGCACCGATAGCAATCCATGTTGCATCCTTTCCACCGAGGAAATAGTCAGCAGAGTTGTTATTCTTCTGGCTGACGACCCAAAGTACAATGCCAACAAGCGCAGCAACAAACACGCCGATGACAATCCAGTCTAATAATGCCATAATATTTTATTTCTTTTTTATTTGATTAATATAATGTTTACTTAGTCTTTCTGACCGCTCCACAGTTTGGTCATGTCTTCCAGAGTTTTGCCTTTGGTCTCTGGTACCAGTCGCCATACGAAGACGGCAGCCACCACACAGATGATTCCATAGAGTCCGTAGGTGAACCAGTGACCGAAATCATCACCTTCAGTGAGGTGCATATTGAACATTGGCACAAAGGTTGAGGATACGATGAAGTTGAATATCCATTGGAAGGCTACAGCAATGGCCACGGCTGCACCACGAATAGTGTTTGGGAAAATCTCGGCAATAAGTACCCAACAGATGGGGCCCCAGGAGAACATGAACGATGCCGAATAGACCATGATGCTGACGGCTGTCACCATCTCCATGCCTGCGTGACCGAATGTCACGGCTACACCGAAGGCACCGATTGCCATTCCCAGTGAACCATAGATGAGAAGCGGCTTGCGTCCCAAACGCTCAACTGTGAAGATGGCCACGAGTGTGAAGAGGATGTTGATGATACCCATGAACACCGTTACCACCATAGGATCTTCCATACCCATGTCACCGAAGATGCGCGGTGCATAATAAAGTACTGCATTGATACCTACAGCTTGTTGAAACACACTGAGCATGATACCAATGAAAATGCACATGAAACCGTATGTCATCAGACGCTCAGTCTTGACTACCATCGTGTCTTTGATATCCTGTAGAATCTGTGTGGCTTTCAATGAGCCGTTGATCTTAGACAAAATATACAATGCCTTTTCGTTTTGACCGATGCTAACCAGATAGCGTGGCGTCTCGGGCACAAAACAAATGAGCAATGCGAAAAGTCCAGCCGGTACAGCCTCAGAGCCGAACATATAGCGCCAACCTGTTGTCACTGTCCATTGTGCATTTGGATTGATAGCCGCCAGTCCTTTACCCATTTCCTCTACGAGTGGCTGGATGTGATCGCCTAAGATGAAGAAGTTAATGAAGTAAACTACCAACTGGCCGAAGATAATGGCAAATTGGTTCCATGATACGAGCATTCCTCTTATATTGCTGGGAGCCACCTCACCGATATACATCGGGCAGATAGCCGAAGCCAGACCTACACCGATACCACCGATAATACGGTAAATGTTAAAGGTGATGAGTAGCGAGAGAGTGGGAGTGCCGTGCTCAAAGAACAAGAACTCAGGTTCCATAGAACCCAGTGCAGAGATAAAGAACAGGATACCTGCAACGATGAGTGAGCGTTTGCGGCCTAATCGGGTGGCCAGTAGTCCAGAGATGGCAGAGCCGATGATGCATCCTATCAGCGCAGAAGCTGAGGTGAACCCGTGCCAGCCGTCGGTATAAGCGAAATCTTTCGCCTCCATGAAGAAAGCCTGCAAACCTTTCTCTGCTCCTGAGATAACTGCGGTGTCGTACCCGAAGAGTAAACCTCCAAGTACGGCCACCATAACGATACTGATTAAGTAGCCTTTGCTACCTTTTTCTGATGTACTCATAACTTACTTGATAGAGAACTTGTAAGCAGCGTGACTGAAATATGGTTTCTCGGGTGTTACCACAGGGCTGGGCCACTCGGGATGGTTGGGGCTGTCGGGGTACTTTTGACTCTCCAAACAGACGGATATATACTGAGGATAATGTTTGCCCAGTTTGCGGACGATGTTCTCTTCGCCACCGATGCCTTGGAAATTGCCTGTGTAGACCTGTACTCCGGGCTCGTTGGTGAACATCTCCATGAAAATGCCGGTCTTGGGTGAGTAGAGTGTTGCACAGGGCTCGCTCTCAGGATTCTCCAGACGGTAGGTATTTAAGCACCAGTTGTGGTCGTAGCCGCCATTAGCGTTCTTTACTTGGTCGAACTCACGGTCCAGACCGTCAATGATGGCGTGCTCTTGACGCAGGTCCATCGTGGTGCCTTCAACGGCACAGATTTCACCGGTAGGCATATAAGAAGCATCGGCCACCGTGAATGAATCGGCATTGACGGTGATCCACTGGTTCAGACCTCCTGCCTCTTCCTCCAGATCACCTGAGAGGTTATAGTAATTGTGGTTTGTCTGGTTGATGATGGTTGGCTGGTCGGTAGTGGCCTCCCATGTGATGTCCAATGTGTTGCCATCCACAATCTTATATGTTGTAGTGGCTACCACAGTGCCAGGGAATCCGTTCTCACCGTCTTCGGCCACAATAGTCAGGCGCAGTGTTTGGTCGTCTACTTGCTCAGCCTTGTAGACTTTGTTCATCCACCCCGTATCGCCACCGCCATGCAAGCAGTGATTGCGACCGCCCGGATGACGATCGTTCTGTTTCAGTTGGATGCTGTCGCCATTCAGCGCGAATTTACCCATGTTGATGCGATTGGCATAGCGACCTACGCTGGAACCATAGTCGGTAGGGGAGTTCTGCGTGTCCATATACTGGGCAATGTTGTCGAAGCCCAAAACGACGTCAACGAGTTGGTCGTTCTTGTCGGGTACCATCAGACTGACCACGCGGCCACCATAGTTGGTGATGCACACTTCCATGCCCTTGTCGCCTTTCAGTGTGTAGAGCTTCACGCTATCGCCATTAACGATTGTGTCAAACTTGGCGGGGTTGAGCCCCGAAGCCGTTAGTTGTTGTGTCTGCTGAGGATCGCACGACATCATCGTGAGAGCTAGCATGGCACTTAATCCAAAGAAAGATGCTTTTAGTGCTTTCATTTTTTTGTTTAATTAATTACTGTTTTTAGTTATTGCTTAAATTTTGGGTGTAAAATTACGCTTTTTTTTATATATGGCCAAATAATCTTTAAAGAAAATACGTCAGGTGTGTATATTTAACACTTTTTGCTAAAGAAAATAATGGTTAGGAGTGAGAAATTTGGTGGAATGAAAAAATGTTTGTACCTTTGCACTATGAAACAGGTTGTAGTAAAAGACGTTGCATTGAGTCAGGCGGCAATGGAGGGAATGGATAGTTTTCTTCAAGTTTTTATTGATGCCCTGCGTGATGCTGTAGGCGGAGAGCCTACAGTTGAGACTATGCAGGAATTGAATGCCGACCAGATGACGTTGCTTTGTTGGGACACGTTGCATCAGGAAGTAATGGATGGTGGCTTTGTGCAACTCATTCACAATGGCTATGGTCCGTTTATTTTCAAGAATCCCTTTGCCAAGGCTCTCAATAAAATGTGGAATATGCGCGACCTCTCGAAGATGCTTTATGAGGTGCACACCCTCTGGTTGGAGAATCGGGAGGCTCTGGAACGTGACTGCACCGACGAGGAGTTTATGGCACTTTTTGAACAGTATCCCCAGTTCGATGACTACGATGATATGTTTATAGAGAACGAGGAGCGATGGACAGAGCAGATTGCCCACTATGTGGACGGGAATATTGAGAAATTCGCAAAGGTAGAATGAATAAGCAGGAACAGGAACTCCGCAAGAAAAGTCCCGTGCAGATCAGGAATAAGAAGGCCTCCTTTGAATACTTCTTTATTGAGGAACTGACGGCAGGTATCGTGCTTACGGGTACGGAGATTAAGTCAATTCGTGCCGGTAAGGCTTCACTTGTTGACACCTATTGTACGATTATACGTGGTGAGATGTGGGTCAAGGGCATGTCGATTAGTCCCTACTTCTATGGCTCTTACAATAACCATGAGCAGAAACGCGATCGTAAATTGTTGCTTACTCGACGTGAGATCAACCGTCTGGAGAGTGCTACCAAGCAGACGGGTTACACAATTGTACCTACGCTTGTGTTTATTGATGAGAATGGTCGGGCTAAGGTGGATATTGCCCTTTGCAAGGGTAAGAAGGCCTACGACAAGCGTCAGACGCTGAAAGAGAAGGAAGATCGCCGTGAGATGGATCGCGCAATGAAAATTTATAAATGATACATAAAGAGATTGCTAAACGAATCCTGATTCTTGATGGGGCTATGGGAACCGTCATTCAGGAATATGGACTTGATGAGCAGGACTTCCGGAGAGGATGGTTTGAACAGGTACAGGGTCAGTTAAAGGGTAATAACGACGTGCTCTGTTTGACACGCCCAGATGTGATCAGCGATATTCATGAGCGTTACCTGAAAGCTGGGGCTGATATTATAACGACAAACACTTTTAATGCACAGCGTATCTCGCAGAGCGACTATTGTTTACATTCTTTTGTTCGACAAATAAATTTGACTGGTGCCAGGCTGGCACGACAGGCAGCAGACCGCTATTCCAGATCAGGAAAACCACGTTTTGTAGCGGGCTCTGTGGGACCAACCAACAAGACTTGTTCAATGTCGCCGGATGTAAGCGACCCTGCCCGTCGTGAATTGACTTATGATGAGCTTTTCGATGCTTATACTGAGCAAATGGAGGCTCTGATAGAGGGTGGGGTAGATGCGTTGCTTATTGAGACTATTTTCGATACACTCAATGCCAAGGCGGCTATTGATGCAGCTGTTAGTGTTCGTGGTGATCACGACATTCCCATCATGCTTAGTGTGACTGTCAGTGATGCTGCAGGACGCACTCTTTCTGGGCAGACTCTTGAAGCTTTTCTCGCCAGTGTTTCGTCCTATCCTATCTTTTCGGTAGGATTGAATTGCTCGTTCGGTGCCCCTCAGATGAAACCGTATCTGAAGGAACTTGCCCGTCGGGCGCCATATTATATCAGTGCTTATCCCAATGCCGGATTGCCAAATTCGCTCGGTCTTTATGACGAGACGCCTGAAACGATGGCTCCACAGATTGCTGAGTTTATTGATGAAGGGTTGGTAAATATCGTGGGCGGTTGTTGTGGAACTACGCCCGATTTTATTGCCTGCTATGCTCCTTTAGTTGTTGGCAAACAGCCTCATGTGCCTGTGCCGAAGTCGCAGAACCTTTGGCTTTCAGGTCTGGAAATGCTGGAAATCGGAAGACATGGAGAAGCCGAGGCAGGCTTTACCAATGTAGGCGAGCGCTGCAATGTAGCTGGCTCGCGTAAGTTTTTGCGCCTTATTAAGGAAAAGAATTATGAGGAGGCGTTGCAGATAGCCCGCAAGCAGGTAGAGGACGGGGCGATGGTCATTGACATTAATATGGACGATGCCTTGCTTGATGCCCGGCAAGAGATGACCCATTTCCTGAACCTGATAGCCTCTGAGCCTGACATCGCCCGAGTGCCTGTGATGATCGACTCCAGTAAGTGGGAAGTCATTATGGCTGGTCTGAAGTGTGTGCAGGGTAAAAGCATTGTTAATTCGATTTCACTCAAGGAGGGTGAGGCTCTTTTTCTGGCCCATGCCCGCGATGTGATGCGCATGGGAGCAGCTGTTGTCGTGATGTGTTTCGATGAGCAGGGGCAGGCTACCACCTATGAACGCCGTATTGAGATTGCCGAGCGTTCCTATCGTCTGCTTACGCAGATAGGCTTTCCTCCGCAAGATATCATTTTCGATCCCAATATTCTGGCTGTGGCTACCGGCATGGAAGAACATAATGCCTATGCTGCTGACTTTATCCGTGCTACCGAATGGATATGTCAGAACCTGCCCGGTGCTCATGTCAGCGGTGGTGTGTCGAACCTTTCTTTCTCGTTCAGAGGTAATAATTATATACGCGAGGCCATACATGCCGTGTTCCTTTATCATGCCATTCAAAAGGGCATGGATTTTGCTATTGTAAACCCTTCTACAAAAGTTGTTTACGATGATATTCCAAAAGAGCAACTTGAATGTATTGAAGATGTAGTGTTGAATCGTAGACCCGATGCGGCAGACCGGCTCATCGAGTTGGCCGCTACGTTGGCACAGCCTGTTGCCCCTACAGTCACGGCAATTCCTTTGGCCTCTGATCAGACTGTAGAGGAACGCTTATTGATGGCCTTGGTCAAGGGCAATGGCGACCATTTGGAAGAGGATCTGATGGAAGCTCTTGGGAAATATTCCCGTGCTGTCGACATTATTGAAGGACCGCTGATGGCTGGTATGAACGAGGTGGGACGTCGTTTTGGTGAGGGTAAGATGTTTTTGCCTCAGGTAGTTAAGACAGCCCGTACCATGAAACAGGCTGTTCAGATTCTTCAGCCTCACATTGAGCAGCAACGCCAGCAGTCTTTGCCGCCAACCGATCAAGCTACTGCTCCTGTCAGCAAGAAGATACTGCTGGCTACGGTCAAGGGCGATGTTCACGATATCGGGAAAAACATTGTCAGTGTCATAATGGCTTGTAACGGCTACGAGGTGGTTGATTTGGGGGTGATGGTGCCTGCCGAGCAGATTGTTCAGAAAGCTGTTGAGGAACATGTCGACATGATAGGGCTATCGGGTTTGATAACGCCCAGTCTGGAAGAGATGGTCAACGTGGCTGTAGAACTGCGTCGTGCCGGGCTTGACATTCCCATAATGATTGGTGGTGCCACTACCAGTGAACTCCATGTGGCGCTTAAGATTGCACCCGTCTATGGTGGACCGGTGGTGTGGATGAGGGATGCTTCGCAGAACCCCATCGTTGCTCGGCGACTGATGAGTGAAAGTTGTCGGCTGACCGAGGAACTTAATGAGAACTATACACATTTGCGCGAACATTATCAACAGGAGCAACAGCAGTTGCTTTCGCTTGACGAGGCACGGCGCAACAAACGGAATCTATTTAAATGATACGAAATATCATATTTGACTTAGGAGGAGTAGTCATTACTCTCGAACAGGCACAGGCCGTCAGACGCTTCGAGGCTTTGGGGCTGAAGGATGCCGGACAACGGCTCGATGCCTACACGCAGTGTGGTATCTTTGGCGATTTGGAGGGCGGGCTCATCACATCGGAAGACTTCCGGTGCGAACTGAGCCTGCTCATTGGCCGTGAGGTCACTCACGAGGAGTGTGCCTATGCTTGGCAGGGCTATGCCAAAGAAGTGCCGGAGCGCAATCTTGATGCTCTTCTCAAGTTGCGGCAGGAGGGCTATCGCCTGATTTTGCTCTCCAATACCAATCCCTATATGATGGAGTGGGTAGGCTCCGAGCGTTTCGATGGACGAGGACATAGTGTGGAGCACTATTTCGACAGCATTTATCTGAGCTACAAGATGCGGCTGATGAAACCCTCACCAGAGATCTTCCATCGGGTTTTGGTGACCGAGCGGTGTGTTCCCTCGGAATGTCTCTTCATCGACGATGGACCACGCAACGTGGCGGCTGCCAGTCAGATAGGTATTCGTACTTTCTGTCCTGAGAACGGGGCAGACTGGACACAGGACATATATCAATATTTGAAATGATACGAAAGATAACATTACTACTCATGTTGCTGGCTACGCTACAGACGGTTGCCCAGCAGAAAAGAGAGTTCCGTGGCGCTTGGATTCAGTGCGTCAACGGACAGTTTCAAGGGATGGGCACCCTGAAGATGCAGCAGACGCTGGCTTATCAGCTTGATGAATTGCAGAAAGATGGGGTCAACGCTATCATTTTTCAGGTACGCCCAGAGTGCGATGCGCTCTATCAGAGCAATATCGAGCCTTGGAGCCGTTTCCTGACAGGACAGCAAGGTAAGGCACCATCGCCTTATTGGGATCCTTTGCAGTGGATGATTGACCAGTGCCATGCGCGCGGGATGGAACTCCATGCATGGATCAATCCCTATCGTGCTAAAACGAAAAACACCAATGCGCTGGCTAATACGCATGTGGCCGTCAGGCATCCTGAGTGGTGCTTCGATTATGACGGGCTGAAGATCCTCAACCCCGGCATTCCCGAGAACCGTGACTACATCTGTTCCGTGGCTCGCGACATTGTCACACGCTACGATGTTGATGGCATCCACATGGATGACTATTTCTATCCTTATCCTGCAGCGGGACAGATCATCCCCGACGATGCCCAGTATCGTCAGCATTCTAATGGTATCAAGGATCGTGGCGATTGGCGACGCTATAACGTGAACCTCTTCATCAAGCAGTTCTATGAGACAGTTCATCAGGCCAAACCTTGGGTGAAAGTGGGTATCTCGCCTTTTGGCATCTATCGCAATAAGAGGAGCGCTGCCATCGGCAGCAATACCAATGGCCTGCAGAACTACGACGACCTCTATGCCGATGTGCTTCTTTGGATCAATAACGGTTGGCTCGACTACTGCGTGCCACAGGTATATTGGGAGATAGGCAACAAGGCTGCCGACTATGATGTGTTGTTACGCTGGTGGAATCAGTATGCTGCCGGTCGTCCGTTGTTCATCGGTGAGGATATTGACCGCACGGTGAAGTTCGGTCAACAGGCACAGAAACGGGCTCTTTCACAGCAGATGCCCAACGTGAAAGGCACTGTCCTTTGGTATGCTAAGGCTGCTGTTGACGATACGGGTAACTATGGAACAACGCTTCGTCGTGACTATTGGCGTTATCCGGCTTTGCAGCCACAGATGCCTTTCATCGACAAAAAGGCGCCTAAGTCGCCCCGAAAGGTGAAGCCTGTATGGACCAGTGACGGCTATATCCTCTTCTGGACGGCTCCTAAGGGGAACAACTGGGACGATGTGGCCACCTGCTATGTGGTTTATTGTTTTGAGAAAGGCGAGCAGATCAATATTGATGACCCTTCGAAAATCCTTGCTGTCACCAGCCAGACTTTCTTCAAGCTCCCTTATAAGAACGGACGTCAGAAATACACCTATGTAGTCACTGCCCTTGACCGTCTCCATAATGAGAGTAAGCCAGTCAAGAAGACTGTCAAGTTGTAAGTCACGGATAGGAGATTGTTTAAAGTAGAAGCCCTACTCCAAATGGAGTAGGGCTCTATGTTTGTTTGGAATAAGTTTTGTTTGTAAGTTGTTATGCCTCAGCTTCGGGGATAACTGAAACGACGCTCTTGTTGCGCTTTCCCTTATGGAAATTCACAGTGCCGTCAATGAGGGCATAGAGCGTGTCGTCCTTGCCAATGGCTACACCATTGCCAGGATTGTGCTTCGTGCCGCGCTGGCGAACGATAATGTTGCCTGCAATGCACTTCTGACCACCCCAGATTTTCACGCCAAGTCGCTGGGCTGCACTCTCGCGGCCGTTCTTAGAACTACCTACACCTTTTTTATGTGCCATAATTGTCCTCCTTTAAGCGATTACTTGTTTAACTTCTACCTGAGTGAACTGCTCACGATGGCCGTTCTTCTTGCGGGAGTCCTTGCGACGCTTCATCTTGAAGACAATCACTTTGTCGCCCTTCACCAGCGGGTTCACTACTTCTACTACTACCTTTGCACCTTCTACGGTGGGTGCACCTACCTTGACAGCACCGTCGGCATCTACGAGCAGCACTTTGTCAAATTCAACAGTCTTGCCTGCTTCCACGTCCTTGATGTGGTGCACGAAGAGCTTCTTGCCTTCCTCGACCTTGAACTGTTGACCCTGAATTTCTACAATTGCGTACATTTATTTTTTGTTTGTAAATAGGGTTTTTTCCGTAAGGCGGTACACGTTCGTGCACACTTACTCCTGCCTCCACGGACTCATTTCGGGGTGCAAAGGTACAAAAAAGTTGAGAGTTAATGGTTATAGCATGATAGGTTTGTTGGTGACTTTAGTAAAATTTAACAGAATCTTAAAGCATTAGCAGGCACTGGCAGTGACAGTGATGCCAATAAAACATACTACTGCTTAATAAAAGTAACCTGCACCCTGTGCACCCAATCTTTCATTTTCGCTATCGCAAAGTCTATCTTTTTGTCGTCGACATACGACTTAAAATTGGAAATTTTTTCTTCTGTCAACACTTCATCCTTTGCTTATTTCGCATAAACTACTACAAAATCTGTGATTGCAAAAAATATTTTCCTAACTTTTTTTCGATTTGT
>CAMWKM010000051.1 GCA_947174835.1 uncultured Prevotella sp. | reverse complement strand
TAGTAGCTTATGCGAAATAAGCAATGAATGGAGGCTTCAAACGGGTGGTTTGGAGGCTTCAAACGAGGCGGTTGGAGGCTTCAAACGAGGCCTTTTTACTGACTCAAATGGGGGGGTGTAAAGAAATTGATTATCAAATGGTCGGCAATTGATAATCAAATGCCGAGCAAAAGATAATCAAACGGAGGTGAAAAGATTATCAAACCGAAGTCAAAAGATAATCAATTCGCGACCGAAAGATAATCGAAAAAAACAAATACAAAATCCATCTTCATACCCTGCTTGCCAGCCATAGACAGGATATCGTCCTTCTCAAGGTCGAGCAGTTCTCTAAGCTGTTTGACAATACACAACTGCTACTGTCAAAGGCATAGCTTATCAGTGTTTCTTCTTTGGTTTTCTGCGGGCCCAGCCTTCTTCGGAGAAGTCGGGAATCTCTCCTTTCAACGGTCTGGACGAGCCTTTCATTAGCGAGCGCCAGTCGTCGCGATGACCACGTTTCGCTGATTGCTCTTGAGAGTCCTTCCGCCTGTTGCCTTTGGCTCTCCGCTCTGTTCCGCGCTCTGCACCGCCCCGCTTGTCGTCTTCGGAGTTGCAGCGCACCACGCGCCCCTTGTAGCGTATGCCCGTCAGCTGTGATATGACTTTGCGGGCATCCTTTTCCGGCACTTCGAAGTAAGAGATGGTATCGAGCAGGTCTATGTGACCCACTTCCTGACGGCCGCCCACATAGCGGTTGAGGGTCTGCATCAACTCGCCGGGATAGAAGCCGTCGCGCTTGCCCAGGTTGATAAAAAGGCGGTGAAAGCCCTGCTGCGGCTTGTTCATGCGCTTCTGGCGGTCGGTTTGTGGCTTCTTTTCACGTTTGTCGCTGACAGGTTTCTCTATCTCCGGTGCATCGGCATAGTAGACGAGGAAACGTCCGAACTCGCGACTGACGATTTTCTTGATAAGTTCGTCCTTGTCGATATATTCGAAGTAACGGTTGATGTCCTGCATGAAAGGAGCAATCTCATCGTCGTTGACGTCGGTCTTCACAATCTGGTCCATGACCTTGTAGAGTTGTTTCTTGCAGATTTCCTCAGCCGAGGGGATGGGAGCCTCGACAAACTGCTTGCCAATCTCCTTTTCGATGCTGCGAATTTTGTGTTTCTCCTTTGAGTGGACGATGCTGATTGAGGTGCCCTTCTTGCCTGCACGACCGGTGCGGCCTGAGCGGTGTGTGTAGTTCTCGATGTACTCCGGAACAAAAAAAAAAATAACATGAGTAAGGTCGTCGACGTCAAGGCCGCGGGCAGCCACATCGGTAGCCACGAGCAACTGGGTGAGGTGTTGCCGGAATTTCTGCATGGTGAGGTCGCGCTGTTGTTGCGAGAGGTCACCGTGCAACGATTCTGCGTTGTAGCCGTCACGAATGAGTTTGTCGGCAATCTCCTGCGTCTCCAACTTGGTGCGACAGAAGATGATGGCGAAAATCTTGGGATTGTAGTCCACGACACGCTTCAGGGCGAGATATTTGTCCTTGGCGTGAACCATATAGTAGATGTGATTCACGTTTTCGGCACCCTCGTTGCGCGAGCCGACAACGATCTCTTGCGGGTCGGTGAGATATTTCTTTGCAATACGCTCCACTTCGCGGCTCATGGTGGCAGAGAACATCAGCGTGTTGTGTTCGGCAGGCAGCGACTCGAAGATGTCGTTGATGGCTTCCGAAAATCCCATGTTGAGCATCTCGTCGGCTTCGTCGAGCACGATGTTGCCCACGTTCTCCAATCGGGCATAGCCTCGGTTTTTCAGGTCGATGAGACGGCCCGGGGTGGCCACGATGATCTGCACACCCTTTTTCAGGGCACGGATTTGTGGCTCAATGGCAGCACCGCCATAGACAGCCTCAATGTGGAGACCTTCCATGTACTTGGAGAAGTCACGCAGGTCGTCGGCAATCTGCAAACAGAGCTCGCGGGTCGGTGAGAGGATAAGCGATTGCGTGTCGCGACTTGAGAGGTCAAGCCGTTGCAACAGAGGTATGCCGAAGGCTGCCGTTTTTCCAGTGCCCGTCTGTGCCAGGGCAATGGTGTCTTGCCTGCTTTCCAATAAACTTGGGATGACAGCCTCCTGCACAGGCATAGGTTGCACGAATCCCATTTCCTCGATGGCCTGTCTTATCTCCTGACAGACGCCTAATTCTTCAAATGTTTTCATTCCGTTGTGACTTTTGTGCAAAGGTAGCAAATATTTCTCAATTATCCGTTATCTGTCGATTATTTTTCTTACCTTTGCAGTCTGAAAGTGTTTTTTTAATAAAAGAGAGCATCATGACTATCAACGAACGACAAGACGAAATCATAGAGGAGTTTCAGGGCTTCGACGATTGGATGGACAAGTATCAACTGCTCATTGATCTTGGCAACGGGCAGGAGTCTCTGGACGGGAAATACAAGACGGAGCAAAACCTGATTGACGGCTGTCAGAGTCGCGTGTGGCTGCAGGCCGACTATGAGGACGGAAAGGTCCGTTTCCGGGCAGAGAGCGACGCGCTGATCGTGAAGGGTATCGTGGCCCTGCTGATTCGGGTGCTGAGCGATGCTACGCCGCAGGAGATTCTGGATGCCGACCTCTATTTCATCGAGGAGATTGGTTTGCGTGAGCATTTGTCGCCTACGCGCTCGAATGGCCTGTTGGCCATGATCAAGCAAATGCGGATGTACGCTTTGGCGTTCTCGGCAAAATCATAAAGATGTCATTGTAGTTTTTCTGTTTCCTGCGGGCGAAGATGCAAAAATAATTGGCAAACCACAACTGATAATCGGGAAAAAATTGTAACTTTGCACACATAAAACCGAACAAGTATGAGCAAGAATGTTGTCTGGCAGGACGATTACTGGTTATTGCTACTGCAACTTTACCTGCGAAAGCCTGTGGGAGTGAAGCCGCTCTACAGTCGCGATATGGTGAGCCTGAGCCTGGAACTGCACATCGCTCCGCAAGCACTGCAGAGCCGTATGCAGCAGATAGCAAGACTGGAGACGCCGCGCATTGAGCGCATTTGGAATACCTATAGCGGCAACTCGCGCCGACTGGCCCGTGCCGTCGCCCTGTTGCGCGAAATGAAGGGTTTTGGTGCTGCTGACAACTTCTATGACGGGGTGGAGATACAGGAGACTTTTGAGAAGGACTTCCGACCGCTGGCCGAAGATGACCGGTTCTCACCCGTGATGCTGATACTAATCCTGAACCTTTATTTCCAACTGACGCCAATCACGATGGTCAGCGAGACACCTGAAGTGCAGGAACTGGCTCGACTGTTGAAAACGAAAGCCACCGACGTGGCTTTCATCCTGGATATTTTCCAGCGATTTGACCCTTATCTGAAGCGTGAGGAAGTGATCGTCACCCCTTTGCTGTTGCCCTGTCAGCAGGTATGGCAGCGCTTCGCTCACATGGAGCCCAATACGCTGGATGCCTATGCAAAGGAATTGAGGGTGTTTTTTGAAAGTTGACTGTTTAAAGAATTTTAGAAGGTGGCACAGAAGCAGATACAAGAACAGAAACTTGAACAGCGGATGCAGCAAAGCATCTCGCTACAGCAATTGTTGCAGTCGCAACTGACGGAGATGCCCCTTCAGCAGTTGATGGAGCGTATAGAGGCAGAGTTGCACGACAACCCTGCATTGGAGCCTACCGTCGATGAGAGCCTGCCGGAATTTCCGGAACATTCGGAAGGTTCAGAAAACCCGGAAGGCCCGGATGACTATGATGCCATGCGGGAACGCGAGGAACGCAGCGACGCACTGGATGCGGCTTTAGAGAACATTGGGCGCGACGACGAGGACTTGCCCGTCTATCAGGGTGGACACTCCATTGCCGACGAGCGTGAGGAAATGGTCTATGGCGAGAGCCTCTCGTTCTACGACCAACTGTTGGAGCAGGTAGGTGAACAGGAACTGACGGAACAGGAGCGTTATGTGATGGAATACCTCATCCGCTCGCTCGACGACGACGGACTGCTACGCATTTCACTGGACAGCATCAGCGAGGAATTGGCCATCTATCATGGCATTGACCTGAGCACCGCCCAAGTGGAGCACATCCTGCGGAAACTGCAACAACTGGATCCGGCCGGCATCGGTGCCCGCGACTTGCGCGAGTGTCTGCTATTGCAGATAAGACGACGGGAGAAGTCGAAGGTAAGGGAACTGATGGAGACGGTCGTCAGCGACTTCTTTGATGAGTTCACTAAGAAGCACTGGAACAAGATACAACAGGCGTTGAACCTGGATGACCGGCAGACGGAGGTGTTGATGAATGAATTGCGCCGCCTGAACCCCAAACCCGGTGCCTCGATGGGCGAGACCATCGGCCGGTCGATGCAGCAGATTACTCCAGACTTCATTGTCGATACGCAGGACGATGGCACTGTGTCTTTCTCGTTGAATATGGGTGAGATACCTCATTTGCAGGTGTCGCAGTCGTTTGCCGACTTGATGAAGGACTACCAGAAGAACAAGGATGGGCTGAGCCGACAGATGAAAGAGGCACTACTCTACACGAAGCAGAAGGTGGATGCCGCCCAGAACTTTATAGATGCCATCCAGACGCGGCGGCGCACGCTGACCTTGACGATGAAGGCTATCATACAGTGGCAACACCGCTTCTTTGAGGAAGGCGACGAGTCGCTGCTTAGACCGATGATACTGAAGGATATCGCTGAGAAGACGGGGCTTGACCTGAGCACCATCTCAAGGGTGTCGAACTCAAAATATGTGCAGACCCGCTGGGGTACGTTCCCTCTGAAGTATTTCTTTAGTGATGGCTACGTCACCGAGAGTGGCGAGGAACTGTCGACCCGTGAGATCAAGGCGGCCCTGCGTGACATCATCGAAGCTGAAGACAAACGCAAGCCGATGAGCGACGAAGCACTGGGCGAGGCACTGAAGGCCAAAGGCTACCCCATAGCGCGACGCACCGTGGCAAAATACAGGGAACAACTGGGTATTCCGGTAGCAAGACTGAGAAAATGACACGCGAAAAGAACATCATCTATGCAGCACGGTTGGTGAGTCTCATCTTCACCCCTTTCTACCTGCCACTGGTGGGTCTGATTGCGCTGTTCACGTTCAGCTACCTCAATCTGTTGCCTGTGGCTTACCGTTTGCTGGTGCTCACCATCGTCTATGTATTTACCATTTTGCTGCCCACCTTCATCATTCATCTCTACCGAAGGGCACAGGGGTGGTCTCTCTTGGAACTGGGACAGAAACGGCGACGCATGGTGCCCTATGGCATCTCCATTATCTGTTATGTTGCCTGTCTGTGGACGCTTGACAATATGCACATCTATCACTTTGTGTCGAGCATCGTCGTGGCGGCCCTTTTGGTTCAGGTCATCTGTGCCATCGTCAACGTGTGGTGGAAAATCTCTACTCATACTGCCGGCATCGGTGGCATGGCTGGTGCTCTGTTTGTGTTTGCAGAATATTTTGCCTTCAATCCTGTGTGGTGGCTCTGTGTGGTGCTCTTCGTGGCCGGCATCTTGGGTACGGCTCGCATCATCCTGCGCCAACACTCACTTGCACAGGTAGTGGCTGGATTCCTTATCGGATTCGTCTGTGCCGCAGTGGGCATCATCTTTTTTTAGAAAACATAAAATAATGAATATGGAACCTATTGTTAGCATCATCATGGGCAGCACGAGCGACCTGCCTGTTATGGAGAAAGCCTGTAAGTTGCTCGATGAAATGCAGGTGCCTTTTGAAGTGAATGCCCTTTCGGCCCATCGCACCCCAGAGGCCGTAGAACAGTTTGCCCAGTCGGCTAAAAGTCGCGGCATACGTGTGATTATTGCCGGTGCCGGTATGGCGGCAGCCCTGCCGGGTGTCATCGCTGCCTCGACCACGTTGCCCGTTATCGGTGTGCCCATCAAGGGAATGCTTGACGGACTTGATGCCATGCTCAGCATCATTCAGATGCCACCGGGCATCCCTGTGGCTACCGTTGGTGTCAATGGTGCCCAAAATGCGGCAATTCTGGCTGTGGAGATGTTGGCTCTGAGCGACGAGGCATTGGCACAGCGTCTGCAGGACTATAAGAGCGGTCTGAAAGCAAAGATTGAGAAAGCCAATAAGGAATTAGCAGAGGTGAAATATGAGTACAAGACGAATTAGTAGCGTGGCCCGTGTGGGTAATGTTGCCATCGGTGGCACCAACCCCATTCGCATCCAGTCGATGGCCACCACTGATACCAACGACACCGAGGCCAGCGTGGCGCAGGCCAAGCGTATTATTGATGCAGGTGGCGAGCTGGTGCGCTTCACTACTCAGGGTATCCGCGAGGCTGAGAACATGAAGAATATCTCTGCCATGCTGAAAGCCGAGGGCTATATGACACCGTTGGTGGCCGACGTGCACTTCACGGCTCACACGGCTGATGTGGCTGCCCAGTACTGCGAAAAGGTTCGCATCAATCCTGGCAATTATGTAGACCCTGGTCGCACCTTCAAACACTTGGAATATACTGATGAGGAGTATGCCGATGAACTGAAGAAGATCGAGCAGAAACTCGTGCCTTTTATCAACATCTGCAAAGAGCACCATACTGCTGTGCGTATAGGCGTGAACCACGGTTCGCTCAGCGACCGCATCATGTCGCGCTATGGCGATACCCCCGAAGGTATTGTGGAGAGTTGCATGGAGTTCTTGCGCATCTTCCGTCGTGAGCAGTTTGATGACGTGGTTATCAGCATCAAAGCCTCTAATACCGTGGTGATGGTCACCACGGTGCGTCTACTGGTAAAGACCATGGACAGGGAGGATATGCATTATCCGCTCCATTTGGGGGTTACTGAGGCTGGTGAAGGTGAAGATGGCCGCATCAAGAGTGCCGTGGGCATAGGTGCTTTGCTCACCGAAGGCATCGGTGACACCATTCGTGTCAGTCTGTCGGAAGAGCCTGAGTGTGAAATACCTGTGGCTCGTAAGCTGGTGGAGTTGATTCCTGAGTGCACGCGCCTCCGACAAGAAGCAGAGGCCAGTATCAAAGACGATACTATTACCTTGACGCTCGATGCCCCCGATTGGGAGACTTTCCAGTTGAAAGCCTCTATGGCAGTCGGTGCGTTGCTTATTGATCGCAAGGCAACGAAACTTGTTATCAGGAGAGGAACGGAAACCTCGGATCTCATCGCTCTTGCCGATGCCATCCTACAGGCTGCCCGCATCAAATTCGTTAAGACTGAGTATATCTCCTGTCCAGGCTGCGGTCGCACACTCTATAACCTGCAGGAGACCATCCAGCGCATCAAGGCTGCCACTAAAGACTTAGTGGGGTTGAAGATCGGCATCATGGGGTGCATCGTCAACGGTCCCGGTGAGATGGCTGATGCCGACTATGGTTATGTGGGTGCCGGCCGTGGCAAGATCAGCCTCTACCGAGCCAAGGAGTGCGTAGAAAAAAATATACCAGAAGAAGAGGCCGTAGACCATCTACTTGCTCTCATCCGGAAAGACAAGAAAAACGAGCATTGTTAATCCTAAAACTGATATGAATCGAATGTATTATTTCCAATGGGTGTTGCGTTTGGCAGTGGTGCTTCTTACTGTTCACTGCACGTTGTTCGCTTTCTCTGAGAACTATCCCTATCGTAGCGACTACCTGTGGCTGACGGTGCCCGACCATGCCGACTGGCTTTATAAGACCGGTGAGAAGGCTAAGGTAGAGGTGACGTTCTGTAAATATGGCATTCCGCAGAACGTGGAGGTCAGCTATGAGATAGGGCCTGATATGCTACCGGCTATGGCTAAGGGGCAGGTGATGCTGAAGAACGGTCGGACTGTCATAGACATGGGTACGATGAAAGAACCGGGATTCCTCAATATGAAAATGAAAGCCGCTGTTGATGGAAAGACGTATGAGCATCATGTCAAGGTGGGATTCTCGCCCGAGCGACTGAAACCCTATACGAAAAATCCTGTTGATTTCGATGCTTTTTGGGAGAAGAATCTGGAAGAGGCTCGCAAGACTCCTCTCACAGTGAACTGCCAAAAGGTGGATAAGTACACCACTGATGACTTCGACTGCTATTTGCTGAAACTGCGCACAGACCGTCGTCATAGCATCTATGGCTACCTGACGATGCCTAAGAAGGCGGGTAAATATCCTGTGGTGCTCTGTCCGCCCGGTGCCGGCATCAAGACCATCAAGGAGCCTATGCGCAATACTTATTATGCCAAGAATGGTTTTATCCGTTTGGAGATGGAGATACATGGTCTGAATCCCGAGATGACCGATGAGCAGTTTCGGGAGATCTCAGATGCTTTCTCCGGTGAGAATGGCTATTTGGAGAATGGTCTGGATCATCGCGACAATTATTACATGAAGCATGTCTATGTGGCCTGTGTTCGTGCCATTGACTATCTTTGTTCGCTTCCCAACTGGGATGGCCGGAATGTCTTCGTACAAGGTGGCAGTCAGGGTGGTGCTCTCTCGCTCATTACGGCCGGTCTTGATTCTCGTGTGACTGCTTGTGCGGCCAACCATCCTGCCCTCAGTGATATGGCGGGCTATGCCGAGGCAGGGCGCACGGGCGGTTATCCCCACTTTGTTCGTGAGAACCGGATGTTGACGCCTGAGAAGATTCTAACGCTGCAATATTATGACGTGGTGAATTTCGCCCGTCGTATCCAATGCCCTGTTTATATGACCTGGGGATATAATGACAACGTTTGTCCGCCAACGACCAGTTATATTGTCTGGAATCTTATCACTGCTCCAAAGGAGTCGCTTATAACTCCCATCAATGAACATTGGACAACCTCAGACACCAACTATGGTCAGATGCTTTGGTTAAAGCAGCAGATGAAATAGATATGGGAATTTCCGCACTATCATGGTACGGGATCATAGCCGGAGCCCCCCCAGGGATTACAACGGAGAATACGCCGAATGGTCAAGCCCAGCCCACGAATAGGGCCGTGTTTGATGATAGCCTCCTTGGCATATTGTGAGCAGGTGGGGGTAAAACGGCAGGCGGGGGGAGTGAAGGGACTGATGCATCGTTGGTAAAAAATAATGGGTAGCAGCAGTATCCATTTTAAGACAACGATGATATAATGCCAGAGACGCTTCATAGTTTGCGGGCAATGCGCTCCAGCAAGTTTCTCATGCGGCTGTCTACTTCAATTGATGGCAGACATTGGTTGGTCTGCCAGATGAAAGCAAGAGCCAGTGAGTGGTTTTCCGGAAGCAAGTTTTTTTGATGGCGATAGGCTTCACGCAATTGTCGCTTTACGCGATTGCGGTCAACAGCGTGCTTGAGATGTCGCTTGGGTACGCTGACGAGTATCTGGGTCAGTGTTTCAGTGTTGGGAATGTCCCGTTTCATATAGACAACTCTCAGGGGAAAAGCCGACAGCGAGTGGCTGTCTTTTCCACCGAAGAGTTGGTCAATCAGTTTTTGGCTGACGATGCGCTCCTGCTTTCTGAACTCATTCTTCATTCAAGAGAAGATAGTGTTGCAGGGCACCGGTCATTGAGGGATATTTTTCCGTAGGTGCTTCCAAGTCGAGACGCAGACCGGCATCGTGGACGGCTTTGGCCGTAGCGGGGCCGAAAGTTGCGATGGCTATCTTGTCCTGCTGGAAGTTGGGGAAGTTCTTCGTCAGTGATTCAATACCTGAGGGACTGAAAAAGATGAGCATATCATAGTCGAAAGTCTTGATCTCCTCCTCGGTGAAGTCGTTGCTGACGGTCTTATACATCACACATTCTTTATGGATGAGTTTCTTCGAGTCAAGCAGTTTGCTGAGTGAGTCAGAGTGGACATCGCTCATGGGTACAAGATATTTCTCGTTCTTGTGTTTCACCATCGTGGGCAGCAGATCGTCTACACGACCGGTATTGCCAAAGAAAACCTTGCGCTTGCGGTATTGAACATATTTTTGGATATAGAGTGCAATGGTCTCTGTGACACAGAAATATTTCATGTCTTCGGGAATGGTGACGCGCAACTCCTTAGCCAATGCAAAGAAGTGATCAATGGCATGGCGCGATGTGAAGACAATAGCTGTATAGTTTAGTATGTTTACTTTTTGGGTACGAAACTCACGGGCCGACATTCCTTCTACCTTGATGAAAGGTCTGAAGACCAGTTCAACACCGAATCGCTCAGCAATATCATAATAAGGCGACTTCTCGCTTGTTGGTTGTGGCTGAGAAACCAGAATCTTTTTTATCATTTCTGTGTCCTAAAAATTTACTTTAAGAAAATCCGTCATCGCAAGCCAAGCACCGGCAAAGGCCAGCAAAGGCGTTATTTCGAGGGCACAAAAGTACAAAAAAGTTTGCAGAATACCACCGTTTTGCCTAAAAAAGATACTCCAACACTTATAAAATGTTAATAATTTGTTTAATATAAGGATAACTACAAAACAGAACAGAGCTTTTTCGGCATCGAAGTTGAAGTAGACGAGCAACAGAACTAACGGAAACATTAGTCCCCCCTCCATAGCATGAAAGAACAGCTGGAGGTGCATCCATTGTATGTTTTTTTTACTGTCAAAGAAAGTGATGTTGACAATGGAAATGATGAGCCATTTTATCAAGAAGAATGCAAGAAATATGGCGGCCATGATGCCCATCAGTCCGTAGTTGTCACCTATTTTGAAGGGATGCACAACGGTTTCTGTGATATAGATATAGGAGGCAATGCCCAACAGGAGTATGTTGATGAGCACCATGATAACCTGGAAACGCAATTCAGGGGATGTCTCGGTTATTGCCTCGCTGTCATGTTGTATGTAGAAGAAATTCCTGATCTGTTTGGAGATAAACTCACGCGACCTGCTCACAGAGATTGTCACGACAACGAGACAGACGAGCAGGATAATCGACATGATATCATCGTTGCCAATAGTGTAGGGCACAGCATCGCCCGCGACTCCGTTGTTGTAGCCATTTATTCCAGGTGGGATGGTGGCCGTCAACATGGAGTCGCGGTCGAAGTAGTTTTGAACTGACATTGTGCGCAGGTCAAAGATCTGCTGCTGTGTTATGGTGCTAATTGAGCCCAAATGTCTTCTTGATATCGTCTATACGATCCAGTTTCTCCCATGTGAAGAGTTCCACGTCAATAGTCTTCGTCTCGTGGTAGTGGCTGGTGAAGGTTTTCCTTACTACTTCAGACTGACGTCCCATGTGTCCATAGGCAGCAGTCTCAAGATACATTGGCTGGCGCAATTTCAGTGAGCGCTCAATGGCCTTGGGCCGTAGATCGAATAGTGTCTCGATTTTCTTGGCAATCTCACCGTCGCTCATCTTCACATTACTGCGACCATAAGTATTCACATAGATGTTCATAGGCTTAGCCACACCAATGGCGTAGCTCACCTGTACCAACATCTCGTCGGCAACACCGGCAGCCACCATGTTTTTGGCAATATGGCGGGCAGCATAGGCAGCCGAACGGTCAACTTTTGATGAGTCTTTGCCTGAGAAGGCACCGCCGCCGTGGGCACCCTTACCACCATAGGTGTCAACGATGATTTTACGGCCGGTCAGACCTGTGTCACCGTGGGGGCCGCCAATGACAAACTTACCTGTGGGGTTTACGTAATACTTGATGTCGTCGTTGAAGAGACCTAATACCTTCTGACTGTGAATCTGCTGTTTTACACGTGGAATGAGGATATTGATGACATCGCTTTTGATCTGAGCCAGCATCTTTTCATCCTCGTCAAACTCATCGTGTTGTGTAGAGACCACAATGGTGTCTATGCGTTCAGGGATGCCCTCGTCGCTATACTGGACGGTTACTTGGCTTTTGGCATCGGGGCGCAGGTAGGTCATTACCTTGCCTTCCTTGCGGATATCGGCCAGCGTGCGCATGATAAGATGGGCTAAATCGAGTGATACGGGCATATAGTTTTCGGTCTCATTGGTAGCATAGCCAAACATCATGCCCTGATCACCGGCTCCTTGATCGTCATTCTCACGGTTGACACCGCGATTGATATCTTGGCTCTGTTCATGGATAGCGGTCAGAATACCACACGAGTTGCCATCGAACTGATATTCAGCCTTTGTGTAGCCAATACGCTTGATGGTGTCGCGGGCGATGGTCTGTAGATCAATATAGACCTCACTGCGCACTTCACCCATGATAACCACCTGTCCGGTGGTGACAAAACTCTCGCAAGCCACGTGAGCCTTGTCGTCATAGGCCAGAAACTGGTCAAGAATAGCATCGGAAATCTGGTCGGCCACTTTGTCGGGATGACCTTCCGACACGGATTCTGATGAGAATAAATAAGACATATTCTGTATATTATATTAATGTTTTCGGATGCAAAGGTACAAATAAACGGCGAATTATACAAATTCGCCGTTTAAAATATCATGTCAGTTCAAACCTTTTATTTGGCTTCAGGTGTCATAACTATCTCAATGTGGTTGCCGCTCTTGAGCAATTGATTGAGGAAGTCGCGCACCGAGTCGGTGGTCAGTGCCTCAACGGTCTTCTTGTAGTCGGTGTACACATCGAGTCCATAATCATTGAAGGTGGTGATGGTATTGATCCAATAGCCATTTTTCTTGGCATTGATGTCAGCCTGTTTCAGCATATAGTCCTTCACCTTCTGTAACAGGTCGGCATCAATCTGCTTGGCAGCGTTGGCTATACCCTCGTGGAGCAGACGGACGGCCAGTTCTGACTTGTCGGGATTCATGGGGCAGTAAGCCTGCAATTGTGCCTTGGGTTGGCGGCTGCTAAGGTTGAAGCCACCAGCAGCACCACAGGAATAGGCGGCACTTTCATCCTCACGGATAGTCTTCAGATAGACCATAGAAAGCAGTTGACCCACAGCGTCAATCTTCACCATGTTGTCCAGCGTATAAGGCATATCGGCATACCACATTTCGCGGGCCGTAGCCTTGGGCGACTCGGTCTTCACCTTGAAATGGTTGACTACTTCACCCTTAGCCAGCGTCATAATCTCCTTGAAGTCCTCAGCCTTCTTCTTGGTGGCAGGCAGTGAAGCAATGTACTGCTCAATGAGCGGACGAATGGTTTGCTCATCGAAGTTACCCGTAATGATGAAAGTGAACTGTCCGGCATTCTGGAAACGCTCTTTGGCAATAGCCAGGATGCGGTCGTAGTTGATATCCTTCAAATCCTTTACGTCGATGTTGGCGAAACGGGGATTATGGCTATATATAGTATTTGCCACTGAGTCAGAGAAGACGGCATCAGGCGACAGCGACTTGTTTTTCAGTGCCATGTCAAGTTGTGTCATCAGGTTCTGGAACTGCTTTTCGTCCTTCTTTACATCGGTGAAATAGAGGTAGGCCATCTGGAACATGGTCTCCAAGTCCTTCGGTGTAGAGTGTGCTGTCAGATACTGGCGGGTGTTACCCAGCGAAATGTCGGCATTGACCTCTTTGCCGGCTAATGCTTTCTGGAGTTCAGTGCTTGAGAAGTTGCCCAATCCGCTCATGCCGATGGCAGTGTCGAACACTTTCAGATTGGTATAATCGGCCTCACCGTAGAGTGACTTACCGCCTTTCGAGAAAGCCTGCATCTGTACTTCATCGTCCTTGAAGTCAGTCTTTTTCAATATCACGGTAGCACCGTTGGAGAGTTTCAACTCTTGATAGCCCAGTTGCTTGTTTTCTGTCACCTTCTTAATCTGGCCTTTCTTGATAATGGCGGCATCAAGCAACGGCTCATCCTTTACATCGTCCACGTATGCCTCAAGCTTTTCAGCACGGGCAGCAGCAATAGCGGCAGCCATGTCTTGCTCGGTGGGATATACCTTACCTTCCTTCTCTTGGGCAAACACCGTAACAACTAAATTGCTGTCAGTAACGGAAATCAGTTCGGGCAACATCTGGTTGATAGCCTGTACGGGAATATTCGGAGCAATTTGTTGCATGGTCTGGTAGAGCACCTCCAATGGTGGAATAGGCTCGTTGGTCAGATAATGGTCGCGATAGGCGTTGCCGAATTCATCGTTCTTACGTTTGTCACGGTTAGTGTAGTGCTTCTCCAGACTGCTCAGGTAATTGGCTTTGGCACGCTCATACTCTGTGGCGGTGAAACCAAATTCACGGGCACGCTTGGCCTCGCGGTATAGCACTTGTAGCGTGGCCATTTCCTGACCCTCTTTGGGAACGCCAACCAGTTCGAAGCAGTCCTTGGTCTTCGACAACCAATATTGACCGTCTTCGGCAAAGGCTTGGAAGAATGGGCAGGCAGCATCCTGTGTCATTTCTGTCAGGCGTTGGTTGAGCATCTCCGAAATCACGCTGACGGCATAGTCTTGAACGAGATAGCCCATGTTCGACTTTTCTTCCTCGGGTGTAGCATCGTGCTTCATCATGACGAAGACGTTTGACATCTGCATCTCCTTGTCCTTTTCAAAAATGTAGATAGCTTCTTTGTTGTCGGGAACAGCCTCAGCCACTACCTTCGGGGCATCGGCAGATACCTTGATGCCACTGAAGAGTTCCTTGATCTTAGCTTCTATATGATCTACGTCCACATCACCGACAACGATGATAGCCTGATTGTCAGGGCGATACCATTTCTGATAGTAGGCTTGGAGGGTTTGCGGACGGAAACTGTCAACGACCGACATCAAGCCGATAGGCAGACGCTCACCATATTTTGAGCCAGGATACATCTTCGGCAGGGCACGCTGAATCATGCGCTGCGAGGGGCCTTCGCCCAATCGCCATTCGTTGTGAATCACATCGCGCTCCTTGTCAATCTCGTCGGCTTCCAACAACAGGCCGTTTGACCAGTCTTTTAGAATAAGCAAGCACGAATCAAGGGCGGTAATGCGCTTGGTCGGCACGTTGCAGACGCGATAGACGGTTTGGTCAATAGAGGTATAGGCATTCAGGTCACTACCAAATTCAACACCCAGCGATCGAGTAAAGTCGATAATACCATTGCCCTTGAAGTGCTCAGAGCCGTTGAAAGCCATGTGTTCCAAGAAGTGGGCCAGACCGCGCTGCGACTCCTCCTCCTGAATAGCACCCACACGTTGGGCAATGTAAAAATTGGCTACGTGTTCAGGATATTCGTTGTGACGGATATAATAAGTCAATCCATTGTCCAGTTTACCAATCTTGACATCGGGGTCAACGGGGATTGGTGGCATCTGCTGAGCCATAGAGGTTGCTGTTCCTGCTGCAAAGAGTAGGAGCACAACCAGTATTTTTTTAATTTTCATCATGTTTCTTTATATTATAATAAGGTGTAGTTTTAACTTTAGATGACATGCAGGATTCCCATCATATAGATGAGGCCGAAGCCCAGAACCATAGAGAGAATACCTACGATGAGGCCAACTTTTGACATATCCTTTTGTTCTACCAGGTTTGTGCTGTAAGCCAGTGCGTTAGGCGGTGTAGAGATAGGCAGCACCATAGCACTGCTGGCAGCAATAGCCACACCGATGAGCACGGTTCCCACACCACCGATGGTATCGAGCTTGTCGCCCATAGCACTACAGACGATAGCCAAGATAGGCATCAGCAGCGCAGCTGTGGCCGAGTTGGAGATGAAGTTCGACAACAGATAGCAGATAAGTCCTCCCAGTATCAGGATGAGTAGCGGTGAGAACGAGTCGAACGGTATGCTCTCAATGGCATTGGCTGCCAGTCCGGAGTTGTTCAGTCCAAATCCCAATGCGAATCCACCGGCCACCATCCAGATGACCGACCAGTTGATCTGTTCCAAGTCACGTTTGTTGATGACACCGGTCAAGGCAAATATCACGAAGGGAACCATTGCCACCGTGTTAGCATTGATACCTGTAAGGCGGTCTGTCAGCCAGAGTAGGATGGTGATGAAGAAAGTTGCGATGACGATATACGTATGAGTGTCTTTTTTCATTTCACCGTCAATATGCAGTTCGATAGTCTTTTGTGTGAAGGGGAACATTTTCTTCAGGATGAACCAACTGATGAGCAACAACACGATCACCAAGGGAAACATGAACATCATCCATTGACCGAAACCGATGGCCAGATTCAAGCCTTCGGGATCGTTGAGGTACTTCAGGGCGATGTTGTTGGGAGGTGTTCCGATAGGCGTTCCCATACCACCCAGATTGGCGGCCACAGGGATTGAGAGTGCCAGTGCGATGCGTCCCTTACCTTCAGGTGGTAACTGCCTGAACACGGGTGTCAGGAATGTGAGCATCATGGCAGCAGTGGCCGTATTGCTGACGAACATAGAAAACAGGCCTGTGACAAGCAGGAAACCCAACAATACGTTGTTCGACTTGGTGCCGAAGGGTTTCAGCAGCACTTTGGCTAACTGAGCATCAAGACCTGTCTTCGTGGCTGCAATGGCCAGAATAAAACCACCGATGAACAGCATGATGACGGGATCGGCAAAAGTAGCCATAATCCCCTTATATGACAGCAGTTGTTCTTTCGGGAAGGCAACCATCGGTGCGATGCCACTATCGGAACAGAAGAGTAGCATCAGGACGATGACAGCTAATGATGTCGCCCACGATGATACGATTTCCAAAATCCACATCAATGTGGCAAAGGCGAAGATGGCGATGATACGTTGTTGAACGACGGTCAGGTTGTCGATTCCATACCATTCGGCCGGCATATTCCACAGCAACAGTGTCACCAGTGCAACGATGGCAATCTTGATGGCGCGTTTTGTGTTGTTGCTGGGATGGTATTTATGTTCATGGCGGAAGTTGCGGGCTGCTTCTACGATGTGTAGACCTCTGTAAGTACTTAGCATTTTCTTTCTGTGATTTATAGTTTTTCGTTTTTTTACTTTACTTCCCAGATATCGTTGGTTTCCAGCAGTTCTTCGAAATTGTGATACTTCTTCTGTGCCGAGACTTCTGCAATCTGTGCCTGAACTGCCTCATCGTAAGTGGGAGCATCGACATCGCGGATAACACCGAGGGCAATGGGGAAACCGTCCTCAGGAGTCATCATGGCGAGTTTCAGTTGCAGGGTGTTATCTTCGCAGTGGGCATCATGCACCAACACATCGTCAAGTGTATAGCCGTCTTTGCCTATCTCCACCACTTTCAGGCCGAAACCTTGCTGAACCAGTCCGAACTCGTTGTTTTCACCAAACACGAGCTTCTCACCGTGGCGCACATAGATGGCATTCTTTTTGCGTCCTTCATTGTTGTAGACAATGTCGTGACAATGGTCGTTGAATATGACGCAGTTTTGTAGTACCTCGGTCACCGCAGCACCTTTGTGCTCATAGGCAGCCTTCAGCACCTCTACCGTGCCCTTCGCATCGGTAGCTACACAACGGGCGAAGAAGTGTCCTCGGGCACCAAAGCACAGCTCTGCCGGACGGAAAGGATCTTCCACCGTGCCGTAGGGACTTGATTTCGATACAAATCCGCGAGGAGACGTAGGAGAATACTGACCCTTCGTCAGACCGTAAATACGGTTGTTCAGCAGAATCATGTTCAAGTTGATATTGCGGCGGTTGGCATGGATGAAGTGGTTACCGCCGATAGCCAGTCCGTCGCCATCACCGCTGATTTGCCATACGGTCAGGTTGGGATTAGCCACCTTGGCACCGGTGGCGATGGCTGCAGCGCGGCCATGAATGGTGTTCATGCCGTATGTTGCCATATAGTGGGGCAGGCGGCTGGAGCAGCCGATACCGCTGATAACGGCAATGTTCTCAGGAGCCACGCCAGTTTCTGCCATTGCTTTGTGAAGCGATGCTAAGAAAAAGTGGTCACCGCAACCCGGACACCATCGAGGCTGTCCTTTTTTATAATCTTGTGCTGTATAACTCATAATTTTATCTTTTGGCAGCGAACTATGCGACTTTTAAAAAGTCTTTAAGTCCAGTTGTTCGTTGCGGATTACTTCTTTATTATTTCTTCGAATGCATTCACAAGTTCTTCGACCACGAACGGCTGGCCCTTGACCTGATTGAACTGATAAGGCGTGAAGTTGTCCACCTTCATGCGCAGATAGGCAGTCAGTTGACCCATATTCTGTTCGGCCACCACAACTTTCTTATATCTTGATAGCACCTCGGTAACATTCTTCGGCAGTGGATTCAGGTATTTGAACTGGGCTTGTGCCACCTTGTGACCCTTAGCACGAAGTTCGTCCATAGCGGCATGAAGATGACCGTATGTAGAGCCGAAGCCCACGATGAGCAGGTCGGCATCTGTGGCATCACCCTCTACCTGAAGGTCGGGCACTTGGATATTGGCAATCTTCTGTTGGCGCAGACGTGTCATCAGGTCGTGATTCTCTGGGTTGGTTGAGATAGCACCCGTCTCCGAGTCCTTCTCCAGTCCGCCCAGAATATGGGCAAAGCCCTCACGGCCAGGCACGGCCCAATAGCGGGTGCCGTTCTCTGTACGCATATATGGTGTCCACTTGCCCTTTAGTTCTTCGGGTACATACGGTGGGTTGATCGTGTCGAGTTTTGCCATCTCAGGCAGTTTGAAGGCACCGGAGCCATTGGCAATAAATGCGTCAGTCAACAATACGACAGGTGTCATATACTCTAATGCTATCTTACTGGCCTGATAGGCTGCATCAAAGCAGTCGGCAGGACTGGTAGCGGCCAACACTGGCATGGGGCTTTCACCGTTACGGCCAAAGAGCACTTGCAGTAAGTCGGTCTGTTCCGACTTCGTTGGCAGACCTGTGGCAGGGCCACCGCGTTGCACATCAAGCACTACCAGCGGCAATTCCATGATAACAGCCAGATTCATGACCTCGCTTTTCAGGCAGATGCCCGGACCGGAGGTAGAGGTGACACCCAAGGCACCGGCAAACGAAGCGCCTAAAGCTGAGGCTGCACCCGATATTTCGTCTTCACACTGCACGGTAGTCACTCCCAACGACTTGTGCTTCGATAGTTCATGGAGCACGTCGGTAGCAGGAGTGATGGGGTAGGAACCGAGATACAATTTCAGTCCGGCCTTCTCGGCTGCGGCAATGAAGCCGTAGGCCGTAGCCTTGTTGCCTGTGATGTCCATATAGCGTCCGGGCTCTTTATACTTCGATTCGATGCGACGCACGTTGACAGCACTGGAATGGGTGTTGTGTCCGTAATCATAGCCGGCCTGCACCACCTTGACATTGTTTTCTGCGATGGCAGGTTTCTTGGCAAACTTTTCTTTCAGGAAGTTGGCCACCAATTGCAAATCGCGATCGAAAAGCCAGCATACCAAACCCAGTGCAAACATATTACGGCACTTTAGGATGGCCTTGTTGTCCATACCCGTATCGGCCAGACAATTCTTGACCATCGTAGTCAGTGGGCATTGGATGACACGATCAGTGTCGATACCCATCTCGCCCAGATAGTCTTCGGTCTTAAACTGAGCCTTTTCCAGATCCTTCGGGCCAAAAGAGTCGGTGTCAATGATAATCGTAGCATCGGGCTTTGCATAGCGGTATTGCGTTTTCAGCGCAGCAGCGTTCATGGCCACCAGCACATCGCACAGGTCTCCGGGTGTGTACACCTTGCCGGCACCGATATGCACCTGGAAACCACTGACACCTGTCAGTGAACCTTGCGGGGCGCGGATATCTGCCGGATAGTCGGGGAAAGTAGAAATGCCATTGCCAACAGTGGCACTGACAGTAGAAAAAATGTTTCCAGCCAACTGCATACCGTCGCCGGAATCTCCAGAAAAGCGCACGACCACCTGATCGAGCTCTTTCACTTCAAGTTTTTCTGCCATAACTTGTTTTTATATAAAGGGATAAATTCGAATTCGGAGTGCAAAGGTATAAAATATTTTGCGAATAAATGTGCATATCTACAAAATATTTTACTATACCCCCATTTTCTTGCCAACAAAGAAAAAAGTACCTTCTACTGCTTAATAAAAATAACTTTCATCCCATGCACCTTGTGCACCCAATTTTGAAAACATTAACTATCCGCAAGTTGTTGGTTCCGTAAAATATTTACGGAACGATTTGCTTTTTAAGGGGCATATTTAACAATTATACAGTATCTCACGTTAATATGGATCT
>CAMWKM010000050.1 GCA_947174835.1 uncultured Prevotella sp. | reverse complement strand
CAACGCCCTTTCGGAATGTTGTATCTTTGCATTGTCAAAACCGACACGTTTATCATGTTTCATTAACCATTTAAAAACTTATGCCAGTATTAATCAAAATCAAGAAAAACAACAATGCCGAGTCGACTGCCTTTGGCAAGCACTACGGCAAGGTGGTCACCACGGAGACCATGACCTACAAGGAGCTCTGCAAGCACATGGCCGAGCACAACAGCGTCTATGGCGAAGACGTCTGCACCGGTGTAGCCGTCAAGTTGCAGAATTGTCTGCTGGAGCAGCTTCTGGAGGGCAAGAAGGTGCAGTTCGGCGACCTCGGCACCTTCTATCTTGCCGTCAAGAGCGAGGGCGTGACCAAGGAGGAGGACTTCAACCTCGCCACGTCCATTAAGGGCCTCTACCTGCGCTTCGCTCCCAGTCGTCAGGATATCAACGACCTCTCGTCGAAGTCGCTGAGGAAGAGGGCTTCGTTCATGAAGGCCAAGGACCTCATCGAGACCAAGGCGAAGAAGAAGGCTGAGGGCAACGAGCAGAATCCCTAAGCCTCTCCGAGGGGCGTGAGCCCCGTGAGTCCGGGGAGAAGCGATGGCACCCACGGCCTGCGGTTCCGTCAAAGTGACCAGGCAACAATCCACAACACCGCCATATACGCCTCCTGCTCCCCTCACGCCCCTCTCTCTTTCGTCTGCCCTCCGGCCTTGCTGCCGAAAGGAAACAAGAACTAATAATCTTTAACTTTAAAACTTCAGATTCATGAAAATCAACTGGAACAAAGTCTTCAAGGTGCTCAAGTTTCTGGGCACAGTGTTAACCACCATTGCAGGTACCCTTGCCGTTCAAGCCTCATGCGTAGAATAGACCTGATCATCATCCACTGCTCCGCCACGCGAAGCGACCGTCGTTTCACCTTCGAAGACCTGGATCGCTGTCATCGTGCACGTGGCTGGAAGGGGTGCGGCTATCACTATTACATCACGCGCGATGGTCGGTTGCATTTCGGTCGCTCAGAGGCAGTGGTAGGAGCCCACGCTCTCCACCACAACCAGCACAGCATCGGCATCTGCTACGAAGGCGGTCTCGCCCCCTCCGGTAGTCCTGCCGACACCCGCACAGCGGCTCAGAAGCAGACCCTCACGGCCCTCCTTGTCGGTCTGAAGGCCGACTACCCGAAAGCCAGGATCATCGGTCACAACGAGCTCCCCAACGTATCCAAAGCCTGCCCCTGCTTCCTGGCCAGTGAGGAGTATGGTAATCTCTAATAAAACTATTGGCACGCCGAGGCGTGCCAATGTCTTTACCAATAAGCAATTTTCCTAAGTTGACATTGAACACTGCATCGTCATTTGAGGCTAAAAACAACGTCGCGCTGGCTTTCGTGATTCATGTGGAAGTTACTATACACCCAATACGATTGCTGGGTCAATGTTCAACTTTCGGCTTATTTCTCTGCCTGTCCTCAAAGATGGTTCTCCTTTTCCTGTAATGATCTCACTGGTACGGGCTGTGCTAAGACCAAGCATTTCTGCAAGTTTAGTTTGAGTAAGTCCCATTTCATACATACGGAGTTTGATGGTCTCCACCAATGTTGGGGCTGTAATCGGGTAATGTGCTTCCTCATAGTCTGCCACAAGGTCAGAAATCAAATCCAACTCCAACATATTTTTGTCATCAGCAGGGGTTTCGTTGCCGACAACTTTCAGGAGTTCATTTATGCGGTCGCAAGCCGCCTTATACTGCTGCTCTGACTTAATCTGTACCATACCTATATATTCTTAATGTCTTTTATCCGTTCATATTCTTCATGTGTTCCAACAAACCGCATATACACCTTCTTGTTTACAAACAACACTATAGCCACTATCCTGTAGTTATTGCCTTTGATGTCGAAAATATAGTGGTCATTACCCACATAGTCAACAGTGTTGAATGTTTGCTTCATGTCTGCAAAGTTCGTCCAGTTCGCTCTCGTTGTGCGCTTATACCAGTCACGAAGGGGAACGTCTGCATCTGCATGTTTAGCGATAAATTCTCGAATCATCGAGAAAGAAATGACTCTCATGTTCCATTCTTTTCTGCAAAGATAAGGTAAAGATTCGGTATTTCCAAATATTTTTCGGAAAATTTTAAATATTTAATTGGTATTCCATTACATATTTTGTTTATTAGGCCTTTATTCCTAAAAAATATAAAGATAGCATGAGGGCACCTCAAAAATGAAGTGCCCTCGTGCTGTTATGTTATTTGGGATTAGTTTGCGGCTTTCTCTAATGCATCGACAACCTTCTTGATCTCTGCATCTTCAGGCTGCAGTTCCTGCAGTTTGAGAGCGAAATTATAGGCTGCTTTGTTATCCTTGTTCTTCACATAGTAGCGCATCAGATAAGAATAGGCATCGAAGAGACGGCTCTTGTCTGTATCGTCGATGGTCTCGTGGGCTTTCACCAGTTCGGCCAGACGCTCGAAGTAGGGCTTTGCCTGACCCTTCGACAGGTCGGCATCCATCTGGGCATTGATGCGGCCACGCTGCCAGAGACCGTACTCCTCGGCATCGGGGAACTTGGCAATGAGGTTGGTGTAAGCCTCGTCGGCTTTGGCTAATGCAGCCATCTTCTCGTCGCCCTGCAGGGTGCGGGCATAGCTGTTGTTCAGGATGCCCAGTCCGGCATAGTCGGTAGCATCGGCATCTTCCTTGGCCTCAAGGAACTGCTTGTAGCTTTCGATGGCCTTGGGGAAGTCCTTCATGCCCTTATAGGAATCTGAGATACTCTTATAGAGGGCGCTATGCAGGCTCTTGTCTTCTGTAGGCAGTTCCAAAGCTGACTTGAATTTGGCGATGGCTTCCTCGAACTGGTCGTTGCCGAAATAGGCCTTACCATAGTTCTGATAGTCGATATCGGAAATGGTCACGCTGTCCTTGTCGACCTTGGTGAACAGGATCTCGGCATATTTCAGAGCCTCAGGGAACTGCTTCGTCTCATTGCTACACATCATGGCGATACGGTTCAGTGTGGCATTCAGAGGCTCCTTGGCCAGACCTGCCTTGACAATCTCCAGAGCCTTGTCATACTGACGGCCGTGGTAGTTAGACATAGCGTATTCGATGAAGTCCATACGCTTCAGTTGGTCAACGGGTACCTTTGCGTATGCCTCGTTGGCCTTACCATAGCGCAGCGAGAGGTAGTTGATGTGACCAATCAGGGCATCGACGGGATAGTCGGGACGCTCGCGACGCAGATCCTCCAGTTTCTGGACAGCACCCTCCGGATCAATCTTGCGATAGACGGTTGCATACTTGCGATAGGCTTCGGGAGCCTTAGGGTCGGCATAGATGGCCTGCTCGTAGTTGACAGCGGCTTCACCACCATCGTCCTTCATAGCAGCGATATCGCCCAGCAACACATAGGCCGGTGCATAGGTGTTCTTGCTGTTGGTCAGGGCCTGCGTGCAAAACAGACGGGCATTCTCGTAATCCTCAGCTTCCATCAGGACGCGACCGATGGCGATGAGGTTCTCGTTGTTCTTCTTGTTGGCCTTGACGTAGTTCTTGATATTCTTGGCATAGTCAGCGGGCTTTGTCTTTACCAAGTTCTTTACGGCATCAATGTCGGCAGATGTGCCGTCCTGTGCCACTGCTGCCATGCTGAAACCCGTCAGCAGGGCGCTCATTGCTATATATTTGATTGCTTTCATAATCTTAACTATATAAATACGATATGTTTTTGATGAAGATATAATCAGTGTATGATAACATCTCTCACAGAATAGTCGGCACGTCCGGGGAACAAACCGGCATTGAAGAAGATGAGTTGACCTGGATTGGGCAGCCAGCAGAAATTGGCGAATGCCCTGGGCACACCGTCGGAGCGGGGATCTATGCAAAGGGCATAGATGGTGCGGATGAACGGATAGTAGGCGTATGCAATATTCCATTGCGAAGGCTTGTAGGTGTTGTCGCGGGTAATTTCCTGTGACTTGCCCACCTTCATTACGGTGATATTGCGGTTGTAGGTCAGATTGGTCGTGTCGCGTTGGTCATTGAGCCAAATAGATCCCACTACACCAATGGCATTTTCATGTGACTCTACATATTCTACCACCTCTGCACTGGTCATGGCGGCCCGGACGTTACCATCGGTCTTCAGTTCGGTACCGTTCATAATGGAGTCGACAACGTAACGTACGGTGCTCGACTTCGGATTGTCGAAGGCTACCTTGATGTCGCCCAGTCGGGAATCAGGATAGAGTTCGTTCCATTTGGTGACTTCGCCCGACATGATCTTGCGGAAGTTGTCCACGTTGATGAGTGTGTCGGGGTTGTTCTTGTTGACGATGAGGGCAAGGGCATCGTAGGCCAAGGTAATGATGCGTGGCCTGTATTGTAATTGCTTAAGCGTATTTTCTTCGTTGGGGGTGAGGCTGCGGGTTGTGAACACCAAGAACACCTCTTGGTTCATCAGTTTCTCAATGGCCTCCTGTTCACTGATGTAAAGCGGATAGATGGAATCTCGTTTGCTCTTCATCAGGAAAATGTCGAGTTCCTCGTTGATGATGGGACTCAGACTTTCGTCTGCCGCAAAATAGCGGGCTGCTTCCTTATAGGCATTATCAGAAGGCCTGTTCCCCCCACAAGAGGGGAACAAGCCTGTAATGAGTGTCAATCCAATGAATAAATTCCTGAATTGTTGAATGTTCATATTCTACTGATTAGTTCTGAAGTGTGAAGGTGACGGGCAGAGTGAACTTCACGCGTACGGAAGAACCGTTCTGCTTACCGGGAATCCATTTCGGCATGGCCTTGATGACGCGCACAGCCTCCTTGTCGAGTGAGGGGTCAACCGATTTCACAACCTTGATGTCGGTGATCGAACCGTCGCGCTCAACCACGAACTGGCAGACTACGCGTCCCTTGATACCGTTCTCTTCAGCAATAGGAGGATAGCGCAGGTTTTTGCCCAGCCATCCGTTCAGAACGGCACCATCGCCATTGTCGCCGGGGAAGCGAGGCATCTGCTCCACCACGTCGAACACCTTTGTTTCCTCTACTGCGGGTGGTACTTCGTCCACCACCTTTTCATTAACTTTCAGCACGTGCTCTGCCTCGTCGCTACCTTGGTCATAGTCGATAGCACCGATGGCTACATCGCTCTGGGCTACTTCGTCCTGAGTCTTTGTCACCTGATCGGGAGCGTCATCTTCCATTTCGTAGGCAGTAAACTTCTCAGAGTTCATCACCGTCTCCTCAGCCACGAGTTGTTCAAGCTCCTGAGGATCATAGACGATTTCCTCTTCGTCCTTTTCTTCCTCAATCTCTTCCTCGATCTGCTCAAGTGTCACCTCGGTCTCATGCTCTGCCTGAGCAGCAGCAATGGCCTCGGATGCTACGTTGACGACCAGGAAGGTTATGACGATGAGAGCCAGACCTGCCATGAGGGCCAGCATAGCCCACAGGTTACGTTTGTTAGTGGTCTGACGGATGGCATAGGCACCATAAGCCTCGTTTTTGCCTTCAAAGACGAGGTCAATCCATTTTTGGTCTAATAGATCTATCTTTGACATAGTTCTTTCCTTTTTAATGGGTTATTGAATAGTGATGCCATTTTCTGTCAGTATCGGCAGATCCTTGTCGTTGATCTTATCGATCACGTACTTACCGATACAGCAAATCTGCATTTCGTCCAGAATCGTCACAAGATTGTCATACGATGAGTCGTCGAGAGGCTTGATGTTCACGGCCAGCGTGGGCACCATGTCGGTCTCGGTGTACTCTCTCATATCACGGTCAACCTTATCGTAGCGCTGTCTGTCGAGCTGATTGTCCTTGACGATATCTACGTGGCCCTTCTTGATCATGATCATAGCGCGGTTATAGATAGAGTCGTTGGCTTCCTGCTGCGTCTTGGGCAGTGCGTTGAACCAGTTGTCGAGTTGAACCTTAGCATCCATCAGCACCTTGGTAGGAGCGTGACGGTGGTTGCGGAGTACCTCGCGGATACCTTCCTTGCCCCATGTGGTCTCTTTGAGAAACTCGGGGTTGCCAAAGTCTTCTTTCTTGTCGATGATGTAGTAGTAGAGTTTGTCGTTGTCAGCCAGATAGATCGTGATCGTCTGTTCTGTCTTCGACTTATCCTTATCCTCAGCGGTCATGTTGTCATCCTTGGCAGGCATGGTCAGGTGCATGGCCTGAGGCTTTGCCAATGACGTACACAGCATAAAGAAGGTAATAAGAAGCATCATCATATCCACCATCGGCGTGAAGTCGACGCGAACACTCATCTTTTTCTGCTTGCTTTCTTTTTTCTTAGCCATATCTTATTCCTCCAATTTTTTATACTGTGTAACCAACTTGTAGCGGCTCTCGTTGATGTCCTGCAGTTCTGCAATGACCATCTTGATGGAGCTGTAGGGAGTCTGCTTGTCGGCCTTGATACAAATCTCAAGTTTGTTGGCAACGCCATTCTTGTCGACATCCTCCAAGTCGTTATACCACTCCTTGTAGCCACTCTTCATCGCTTTCACCCAGAGTTGGAACTCGCTCATCTTGTCTTCGCGGCTCTGCAGGCTATCGGTCGGAATACCAGTGGTCTTCAGCACTTTTACCTGCTCCTCGTGATTCATGTCAAGATACTGAGGCAGGTTCTTTACGGGAACACCAATCTGTGTCTCGGCCAGGAAAGCCTTCTTCTGGTCTGCCGTGAGGGTGGTCTCACGCTCTCTGAGCATCTGCTCGAGAGCCTTCTCCATCGTCACGGTTTTGTCTGTGGCCACCAGCACTCTGCCCTCGGGATCGATAGTGATATCGAGCGTGGCAGATGACGGCACCTTCGCCATGGTCTGCGATGCAGGCGTAACGACCTTCACGACCTCATTCTTCACGAAGTTTGCACTCAGCATGAAGAAGGTCAGCAGAAGCACCATCACGTCCGACATCGGCGTCATGTCGATCCAGACATCGTTCTTCTTAATTTTTATCTTACCCATAGTAGTAATCAGTTTAAAGGGTTAGACAAAATTAAGCCTCATCTGCGTGTGTAGCGTTGTAGGTCTGAGCAAGTGAATAACCAATCTCGTCCAGTGCAAACGAAATCTTATCGATGCGGTTGGTGAAGAAGTTATAAGATACAACGGCCAGCCAAGAGGTACCGATACCGAATGCGGTGTTGATCAGAGCCTCAGAGATACCTGCAGACAGTTCAACAGAGTCACCGCCGCCGCCCTGTGCCAGAGCCTGGAATGACTTGATCATACCTACCACAGTACCGAGCAGACCGGTCAGAGTACCCAGAGTAACGATGGTAGCGATGATGGGGAGGTTCATGGTCAGTGTAGGCATCTCAACGGCGATAGCCTCTTCGTGGGCTGCCTGGATGCGAGCGATCTTCACCTCTTTCTTCACGCCCTGGGCTGCGTCAGCCTCTTTGTAGGCCATCACGGTAGCGCGAACGACGTTAGCCACAGAACCACCCTGTGCGTTGCAGTGCTGCAGAGCAGCGTCGAAGTTCAGAGCCTTCAGGTCGGCCTTGATCTTAGCCAGGAAGGTAGCGAGCTTCTCTTTACCGATGCACTTGCTCAGAGCGAGCACACGCTCGATAGCCATGAAGATGACGGTGAGCAACAGAGTGTGAATCATAGGCACGATAATACCGCCCTTATAGATGGTACCCCAAATGTTCAGAGGAGAACCAGCAGTGTCACCACCCTCAAAGTTGGCAGCCTGGCCGAAGTTGAGGAAGAAGTTAAGGAATGCGATAACAGCGCAAATAGCGATCACCCAAATAGCATCCTTGATACCAATGCTACTTGTACCTTTGGCCTGAGGGGCCTTTTTTGCTGCAGGAGCAGCTGCTTGTGTAGTTGCCATAATTGTTTGTTTTTTTGAGTTTTAAGTTATAAAAAGTTTAAATTATTCTGATGTGTTATAGTATTGCAGTCTGCCGAAATGGTGCCATCGAAAGAACTCAATAGGCACTTTGACCTCGCAAAGATAGTAAATAAATGCGGACTTTGGTAGGGATTAACGACTTTTAACGCGCTTTTCCGCTATTTTGCCGCATCCCATCCTGTCGCCTTTGCTTATTTCAGTTTGCTGAGGGCGTCGCCAATGCGGCGCATAGCTTCGCGAATATTCTCGTCGCTGGTGGCATAGCTCATGCGGAAACAGTCCGGATCACCGAAGGCATCGCCTCCAACGGTAGCCACATGACCCACTTCCAGCAGATACATTGCCAGATCAGTGCTGTTGTTGACTTCGTAGCCGTTTTCTTCCGAGCGTTTACCATAGAAACTGGAGCATTTGGGGAAAAGGTAGAAAGCACCCTCCGGTACGTTTACCTCCAGTCCGGGAATCTGCTTGGCCAATTCTACAATCAGGTCGCGACGACGCTCAAAGGCCAGACGCATCTCTTCGACACACTGCTGACTCTGGGTATAGGCGAACTCGGCAGCCTTCTGACTGACAGAGCAGGGACCGCTGGTGTACTGGCCCTGCAACTTGTTGCAGCCTTTTACGATCCATTCGGGAGCAGCTATATAACCGATGCGCCACCCCGTCATGGCATAGGCTTTGCTGACACCATTGACAATGATGGTGCGCTCTTTCATGCCGGGGAACTGGGCGATAGACTCGTGACGACCCACGTAGTTGATATGCTCATAGATTTCGTCGGCCAGCACATAGAGGTCATCATGTTTCAATATAATGTTCGCAAGCGCGCGCAATTCCTCTTTATTATATACAGAACCTGTCGGGTTGCTGGGCGAACAGAGTATCAGGAGGCGTGTCTTGGGGGTGATGGCGGCTTCCAACTGTTCGGGCGTCATCTTGAAATTCTGCTCGAAGGTTGCCTCTACGAACACAGGAGTACCACCGGCCAAAAGTGCCATCTGAGGATAGCTGACCCAATAGGGAGCGGGGATAATGACTTCTTCGCCCGGATTTACCAATGCCATCACAGCGTTGCAGACACTCTGTTTGGCACCGTTGGAAACAAGAATCTCTGCCGGCTGGTAGTGCAACTGGTTCTCGCGTTCCAGTTTGTGAGCAATGGCCTGACGCAATTCAGGATAGCCGGGCACGGGCGAGTAGCGTGAATAGTTCTCGTCGACGGCCAGTTTGGCTGCCTGCTTGATGTGGTCGGGGGTATTGAAGTCGGGTTCGCCCACGCTCATATTAATTACGTCAATGCCCTGAGCCTTCATCTCAGAACTTTTCTGCGACATTGCCAATGTGGCCGATGGAGCCAGTCGCTGCAGACGGTTAGATAATTGTCCCATTTTTATACGATTTGTTATTTTCAACGTGCAAAATTACTCAAATATTTCGTGATAACGAAAGAAACGTATCACTTTTTTATATTTTTTGCTATTTTTGCGCTTATAGATGCAGCGTGTGTCCCATACGTTGCTGCTTGGTTTTCAGGTAGCGTAGGTTGTATTCGTTGGGCATGACCTCAATGGGCACGTTCTCCACGATCTGTAGGCCGTATGCCTCCAAGCCCACGCGCTTTACAGGATTGTTGGTCATCAGGCGCATTTTGTGGACACCCAAGTGGCGTAGCATCTGGGCACCACAGCCATAGTCGCGCTCGTCGGCCTTGAAGCCCAGACAGAGATTAGCATCGACGGTGTCGTAGCCTTCTTCCTGCAATTTGTAGGCGGCCAGCTTGTTCATCAGTCCGATGCCACGTCCCTCCTGTTGCATATAGATAATGACGCCTCGTCCTTCTTCTTCTATTTTCTGCATGGCACGATGCAATTGCTCTCCGCAGTCACAACGACGGCTGCTCAGAATGTCACCTGTCATACAAGAGGAGTGGACACGCACCAGAATAGGCTCGTCTTCTTTCCACTCACCCTTGATAAGAGCGAAATGTTCTTGGCCGTTGCTCTTCTGGCGGAATGGAATAATTCGGAAGTGGCCGTAGTCTGTGGGCATGTCAACCTCTTGCCCCACTTCTATCAGTGATTCCTGTTGCAGACGGAAAGCAATCAGGTCTTTGATGGTGATGATTTTCAATTGGTGCTCTTGAGCAAAGGTTTGCAATTCGGGCATACGTGCCATCGTGCCGTCATCGTTCATGATTTCCATCAGTGCACCGGCAGGGTAGAGACCTGCCAACTTGCACAAGTCGATGGCTGCCTCGGTGTGGCCGCTGCGACGCAGCACACCATTGTCTTGGGCATAAAGTGGGTTAATATGTCCGGGACGTCCGAAAGTCTGTGGCGTACTCTTGGGATCGGCCAGTGCTTGAATGGTGGCAGCACGATCGTGGGCTGACACACCGGTGGTGCAACCGTCCAGTTTATCAACGGTGATGGTAAAAGGAGTGCCCAGCACCGATGTGTTCTCGCTGACCTGACGAGGCAGATCTAACTCTTCGCTACGACTGATGGTAATTGGTGCACACAGCACGCCACGGGCATATTTCAGCATGAAATTAACCATGTCGGGCGTGATCTTTTCAGCGGCGCAGATGAGGTCGCCCTCGTTCTCGCGATCCTCGTCGTCAACGACAATCACGAACTTACCGTTGCGGAAATCCTCAATAGCTTCGGCTATGGTGTTCAGTTTGAATGCGCTCATATATTTTTAAATGTTGAGATTTGTTTAATTATTTTTTCACTGGTAGCGTTGATGTCGTGCAGATCCTTGTAGAGACGGAACCTGAAACGCAACATACGGATGTAGAAAAAGATTCCCAGGGGCAGGATAAGGCCGGCTGTCATGTTCATTCCCTTGTGTCGGAAGGGTCTGGTGTGGGCATGGATAGCCAGAATGGGGTAGTGGTTCAGTTCTTGCAGGATAACCTTGTCGCGTGTGTACGACAGGTCTTCGATAGCCTGCTCCAGCAGGTCACTGATGTGTTCTATCTCATGGTCGTCGCCGGAATGGAAAAATACCTTAATGGGCGATGGCCAGCGTAGCAGCTTGTGCTCCTCCGAATAAGCTTTGATAGCTTGACTGATTTTCTCCAGCATGATAGCATCGTCGCCATATTTCGGGTCTTCGATGATCACCTCTTTACGGGTGATGTTGCGCTTCTGCCGCAATCCTAACATCTGCATAGCCAGCAGACGGTAGGCATCCATGTTGAATACCGTCGAGTCGTTGTTGGCCTTATAAGTGAAGAAGATGGCCAACGGCATCAGCACCATGGTGGAGATACTCTTGCCGAACCACACGGTCCAGTTGTCGTCGCGGGCCATGCGCATACCGGAGTTCTCGAAGATGTAGTAAACAATGAAGACGATGACGGAGATGATGACAGGCACGCCAAGCCCCCCTTTGCGGATAATGGCTCCCAGCGGTGCACCGATAAAGAAGAAGATAATGCAAGAAAGGGCCAGAGTGAATTTGTTGATGGTCTCCATCTGGTGAAGACGGGTCTGGCGATGCAGGTACTGTGCGTAGTCTGCCTTCATGGTTACATCGTTCAATGCCGACTGCGCATAGCGGGCTGCAGTTGTAGCCACTACTCGCAGTTGCCCTTCTGTAAGATGTGAATAAAGTGTGTCTATGTTAGGAATCTCAGTTGCAGAAAGGGAATCAAGTCTGGCAGAGTCGCTTGCCGACAGGATGGGCATCCTGAGTGCATACATCTTTGCCTCGTCATAGAAACGATGACCAACCGAGTCGTTGAAATGGTTGATGGAGTCCAAATCGTGCAGGAGCTTCTTCGTACTCTTGGCTTTGGCATTGTTGCTCAGATTGTCTGCATCGGCCAGATTGAAACCGCTGTCGAAGTCTATCAGTATTTGCTTGTGTCCGAAAGTCTCCCTGCGATAAGGCACCTCGGCAGTTCCACCGATGTCCTGCGAGCGCATGTTTTCAAACCATTCGCCACTCCAGAGGGTTAGTAGCAGATGCTTCTTCTCGGCCGTTGACTGTAGCATACCTGAGTCGGCCAAAATGATAGCCTGATCTTCAAACGAACTTGACTGGCGGTAGATGATTATATCGTAGAGTTTGCCTGTATTAAGGTCTTTCTTCTGCACATAGAGGTTTGTGTTGGGCAGTCCGTTGTAGAAGATTCCCTCTGGAATCTCCAGTTCCGGACTCTTCTGTTTCATTGATATCAGCAGTTGGGCAAACTGCTTGTTGGCCATAGGACCTATGACATCTTGAAAATAATAGGAGAGGCCGGCCATGAGAATGACGATGACGATGAGCGAGCGCATTGACTGCATCAGCGATATGCCCGCGGCTTTGATGGCCGTTAGTTCACTGCTCTCGCCCAAATTGCCATAGGTGATCAGCGAAGAGAGCAGGATGGCCAGAGGAAAAGCTTGTGGCATCAGCATCAGTCCCATGTACCAGAAGAACTGTGCAAGGATGTCGAGTGACAGACCTTTGCCAATCAGGTCGTCTACATAACGCCACAGAAACTGCATCATCAGCACAAACAGGCAGATGAAGAATGTTCCCACAAACAGCAGTCCAAACTGTTTGACAATGAAAATATCAAGTTTTTTTATCCTGAACATATTGTGTCTTTAGAATCCGCTGGACTGGTGGAGCCGGTCCAGATTGCCGTCCCATAGGTCATGCAGGTCGTCCAGATCCTCTGCCAGCGCGTAGTCTACCACGTAGAGGCATAGCTCTTCGGTCAGTTCGCTCTGACCAATACGTATCTCCCAGTAGACTTCGGGATCCTCCTCGTCAACCCATTGCAGTCGCAGATGGCTGTTCTTCTCGCGCTCTACGATTCTGGCGTGCATAGTGTGGTTCTCGCCCCAAGGCTCTCCCCATGTAAGGTGAAAGACTCCGTCCTCCTCAACAACCTTGTCGGCCAGCCAGCGCTCCAGGCCGTGGTCGGTGCTGATAAGCTGCCAAAGTAAGTCCGGTTTTCGCCCTGTCAGTGGATATTCCAAGTCTAATCTTCGTTTTCGCATATCATTCTTTCAGATAGTTCCCACATAGGGGCGTTGATACTCTATTCGGCTACAAAGGTACGAAAAAGAAGTGAAACGCAAGAGATGGGGTGCAAAAAAATAAGTATGGTCTCGTAAAAAATGTTAAAGACTATCATTTTCTTAACTCGAATTTCTCATTTCTCGTTTTAAAGTAGTACTTTTGCACCCGCTTACGAGCAGATGGCGGGATAGCTCAGCTGGTTAGAGCGCATGATTCATAATCATGAGGTCGCCGGTTCAATCCCGGCTCCCGCTACTGAAACAAAGGAATTACGATGGTGATTCCTTTGTTTTTTTATGTGTAATGAGTGATTTTGGCTCAGGTCTTTCTCGTGCTATTCCTGTTCTGCAACCATTTCGAGAAACTGCGCTTTCCCAAAAGATTGTCGGCAGATCCTTTCATTCCCCTCGTTTGAAGCCTCCAAACGGATGGTTTGAAGCCTCCATTCATTCCTTATTTCGCATTTACAGATGAAGCCTATTGTAAATCCGAATTGTGAAAATATCCAAAAATGTATTGAGTTCCCAATTTAATTTTGTACCTTTGTCCCGAATTCTCGTATGCGCTGATACCGATACAACGGTGAACGTGTTCACAACAGTAGAAGGTCAGAGCGAGCTTACGCCGGGCAAACGGGCTGAAAAGCCTGAATGTGGATGGGTGGGTAGCGAGATTTCAGACATGAAAAGGCGTTTATCAGCGCTTTGTTCGAGACGAATCGAATCTAGCAAATTCAAATTTGGAATCTTGGACTTAGCAACGGTAGATGTCCTCGGGATGTGTTTATATGCATCTCTTTACTGACAAGGTGAGTACATGATAGTGTGCTCCCGAAGTCGGTTTAAAGAGATTATTATATTCATATCGGCGTGGGCTCTGACGTTGTCTGTTCAATTCCAATGGCAATGCTAGAGCCTCGATTCGTGGAACAGTCAACAGCGACGATTCCACGCTTCTTTTTATGTCCTGCGGCCAGACTTCTGGCAGTCATAAAGAGTTCGCCGATATGGATTCAATATCCAAAATGAAAACGGTAGGGACTTCCGATTCCGGGCTTATCCCCGGTACTATCCTCAAAAGGTGTGACGATGCACAAAATGGGGTGTCGGTGAGAAATATGCCTGAATGGAAGGATGGTTTTGAGTGGTATGTGTTTCGCGCCAGCTATGGCAGGGAAGACAAGGCTTACAAACTTTTGGAAGGTCTCGATGCCGACATATACATTCCGCGTCACACAGTCTATGTCAGAACCAAAGGCGGAGTGAAATCCATTGTCAAGAAGCTAATGCCCAATTTCGTTTTTGCTTATCTCAGCGAGTATGATGCCCGGCTTTTCACAAAGGGCCCTGCAGCATTTGATGAAACATTCAAGCAGAGGGCACAAGGGGAAAAGAGAAGTATCTTTGAACTGAATACTTTGGTATCCTTCTATTATAATCACTTTGTCAAGGATGAGAATGGCATGAATCCCCCTTTAGTTGTTCCGTATAACCAGATGAAGGACTTCTTTATTGCCACCCGTCTTGAGAAAGACGTGATACCTGTTGCACCTGGTACATTCAAGGCTGGGGAGGAAGTTGAGGTCATCGAAGGTGAGTTCAAAGGATTGAGAGGCAGGGTGATACGTGAAGAGAGGAGCAAGAATAAATTGCTTGTCCAACTGACGAATAATGGCACAATGGTTCCACCGTCCTCCCGGACAGGTGAAGACAAGTGCCGCCTGTTCTTCCAACTGCCATGCATCGGCTCCTTCGGCTCAGCATACATCCCTACAGCGTACTTCCGGAAGATTGAGTAGAATCTTTAAACCAGAATTTAAGAAAGTGAATTTATGGCAAGTAGTAAAGATTTGCATACAAACTACGAGTCATTAATCCTTGAGGTGTTTTTTTTCCAAATACAATCGTTAAAAGTTAGTTAAAACAAGAAAAACTCAAATGGCAGATGTTTTTTACACAAAGGAACTTCCAACTAATTGAGTGTTTGTAATTTTTTTACAAGATCTTAAAATCCTTATTCGTACTGAGAATGTAGAAATCTTGGATTCAAGGTTCGGACGCATATATGGCATCAATAAAGGGGAACATAATACTAAATGGAATAAATACCGTGACCGGTATCATATTCCCGATGATAACATTTCCATATGCAGCTAGAGTATTATTACCAGAAGGAATTGGAACTATAAATTTTTTCTCCTCTATAATTAATTATATTGTTCTACTTACAAATCTTGGCATTCCTTTGTATGCAGTAAAAGAGGTCGCAAAGTTTCAAAATGATAAGATATTAAGGGATAAAAATACTGTTGAAATTATAATATTAAGCACTATCTTGTGCCTATTTGGCTATATAATAGTTTGGGTTCTCGCAGAATTGGTTCCAGATATACATAAACAATCTACATTATTCTTTGTTTTAAGTCTGACAATTATTTTTAACACTATAGGTGTCAACTGGTTTTATCAGGGCGTTGAGGATTTTAAATTCATCACGATTCGATCCATCGTAATTAGGACTATAGGCGCTCTTTGCTTATTTTTATTTGTCAAAACTTCCAGTGATTTACTTATTTATGGATTAATCACTGTGGGCTCTACAGTTGGCAATAATTTCATAAACTTTATCCATCTCAAAAAATATATTGATTGGAAAGTTATAAAGTATCATGATTTACAGATATTGAGACATGTTAACCCTGCTTTTCATATATTTATTTTAAACCTGATAACTAGTCTTTATATTCATCTTAATTCTATAATGCTTGGTTTTATGCAAGGAGATGAAGAAGTCGGATACTTTACAGCAGGAACGCGAATAACTCATATCGGACTCGCTCTAATATCGTCAATAGGAATTGTATTGTTACCGAGAGGCACAAATCTCCTTCAGAATGGAGATTTAAAAGGGTTTGAATCAATAATAAGTAAATCAGTAAGATTGACGATTGCTCTATCGTTTCCTATGATTATGGGATTGATGATACTGGGCACTCCTGTAACCTTGGTATTCTGTGGTCCAAATTATGCTGACTCAATTCCAATTCTTTATCTTAATGCTCCAGTAATCTTATTTATTAGCCTTACAAATGTAATGGGGATACAAGTTCTGTATCCTAAAAACAAAGTCAATCTTGTAATTTTGAGTGTTACTGGAGGAGCAATTGGGAATATTATATTAAACATTATCCTGATTCCGGCCTACGGTGCGACAGGAGCAGCAATATCAACATTGTTTGCAGAATTTTCCGTCTTATTATTTCAAATAATTTTAGGTAACAGTTATTATCCATTTAAATGGAAAGCAGTGTTCCCTTCCCGATATATAATTGCTACGATTGTAATGGGGATAGTAATTTTGCCTATTCACTATATAGTAAGAGATTTTATTTTACAATTGCTAATTGGGATACCTTTTGGGGTACTTATTTATGGCGTATGTCTCTTATTTTTTAAAGATGATATTATGGGAGAAATTCAAAAAATATTCATAAAGAAACATTGATTCATGAAAGATTATGACTATCTAATAGTGGGGGCGGGGCTATTTGGGGCAACCTTTGCTTATATGGCAAGACAACAAGGTAAGCGTTGTTTTGTCATTGACAAGCGAAATCATACAGGAGGCAATATTTATTGTGAAGAAATTGAAGGGATAAATGTACATAAATATGGAGCCCATATTTTTCATACATCAAACAAAGATGTCTGGGATTTTGTCAGTTCGATAGTATCATTCAATCGCTATATTAATTGTCCAGTTGCCCAAGCTCCTGATGGAAAACTTTACAATCTTCCATTCAATATGAATACATTCTACCAGATGTGGGGGTGCAAATCTCCTGTGGAAGCCCAAATAAAACTTGAAGAGCAACGAAAAGAAGTTACTCTGAGAATGAAAACAGAAGGCGTTTCTGAACCTCGTAACTTTGAGGAGCAAGCTTTGGCTTTAATAGGAAAAGATATCTATGAGCAATTGATTAAAGGATATACAGAGAAGCAGTGGGGGAGACCATGCTCAGAACTTCCTGCTTTCATCATACGACGTTTACCGGTGCGTCTGACTTTTGACAATAACTATTTCAATGATTTTTATCAAGGTATACCAATTGGGGGATACAATAAATTGATTGATGGTCTCCTTTGTGGAATTGAAGTAAAACTTAATACGGACTTTTTTGTAGATCGCAAATATTGGGGATCAATTGCGGATAAAATTGTATTTACAGGAAAGATTGATGAGTTTTATGATTATCGATTTGGAAAACTTGAATACCGGACTGTCCGTTTTGAGACTGAGACTATTGATAATCCCAATTGGCAAGGGAATGCTGTAGTCAATTATACCTCATCAGAAGTTCCTTTCACAAGAATTATAGAGCACAAACACTTCGAAACTTTCGGTGATGAAGTTTATAAAAATCCATGGACAGTAATATCAAAAGAGTACTCTACCGAATGGAGAGATGGGATGGAACCTTTTTATCCGGTGAATGATGCAAAGAATCAAGAAATTTACGAAAGATATAGTTTTCTTGCACAGCAAGAAAAGAACATAATCTTTGGAGGTCGTCTTGCTGAATATAAGTATTATGACATGGCTCCAATAATAGCTCATGTTCTTAATCTATTCAACTGATATGAAAAGAATATTAATTTGGGATTATAGTTTAACTCTCTCAAATTCTGGCGGTCCAGCTGGATATCTTTATAACATAAAACAAACTCTTCCTTTAATAAAGAATTGCAATATTGCTTTCTTATCTGATATTGTCAGACCATCGTTTGTTCAATCTACTACAGCAATAAAACCACGTAAAACACAAATAATAAAATGGTTAAGAGATTGGTTAAGACCTATATATCTATGGTATGGCAATTTAAATCCTGCAGAGTTGCAAAGAATTGATTTTAATCAGTTTGACATTGTCCATTTTCATTCATCCGTATCATTGTCATTGTATGGACGAATTTTGAAAAGTTACAAAGGAAAAATAATTCTTACAAGCCATAGTCCGCAACCTCTTAGCGATGAATATATAGAAGCAAGATACAAATCACGTTTAATACAAAATGTTTTGCGTCCAGTTGTTAGGCGACGGGAATTAAAAGCATGGAAGCGTGCTGACTATCTTATGTTTCCAGTAGAAGAGGCTGTTGAGGTTTATTTTGCATATAGTAAAATGAAACAATATTTCGAGGATAATCATCATAAATTTATTTATTGTCCGTCTTCAATTTCAAAAGAAGTGCTTAATAATGTTGAGATAGATATACGCAAAGCAAATAAAATCCCCAATAATGGATTTATTTTATGTTTTATTGGTCGCCATAATGAGATTAAAGGTTATGATCAATTGAAAAAAATAGGAAGTCTGCTTTTAAAAAAATATGAAAATATTTATATTGTTATTGCAGGGAAAGAGACTCCTTTAAAAAGATATAATCATGAGCGTTGGATAGAGTTGGGATGGATAAATTATGGAAATGAACTTATTCAGCAATCCGATGTTTTTATACTCCCTAATAAAGCGACATATTTTGATCTTGTCGCACTTGAAGTTCTTCGGGAAGGTACCCCAATGATAATAACAAGAACAGGAGGAAATAAGTATTTTGAAAAATTGAATCCTAAAGATACCGAAGGTATTATATTCTATGATTATGGTAGTTATGAACAAGTAGAAAAAGCGATAATGTCACTTGTTAATTCAACCAATAAACAGCGTAATTATCTTAGAAAGAAAAATATTGAATTATTCAATTCTCGCTATACTACCGAAGTATTTCTTGAAAGATATGTTAAGTTAATGAATGATATATAAGTAATATTGTTATATATGACTCATAAAGGTAATCTTCCGTCTCAACCGCTTGTTTCTATAATAGTTCCTATATACAATGTAGAGAAATATCTTAAGAAATGCATCGAAAGTATACTTGAGCAGAACTATCAAAATCTAGAAATATTTCTTGTAAATGATGGTTCGGAAGATGGTTGCTTAGAGATATGTATAGAATATAGCAAAAGCGATAAGCGGATATGTGTTTTAGATAAGCAAAATGGGGGACTTTCGGATGCAAGAAATTATGCACTTGATAAGATATCTGGGGAATATGTTACCTTTGTAGATAGTGATGATTTCATAAGTCCAGATTATGTAGAGACTCTCTACAATTTATGTATTAAATATCATTGTCAGATATCCTGCGTGGGAAAGTATGATTATATAAATGGGGAGGTTGTTAATAACAATAAATTGGAGCCTATAGAGAAATTATTGTCAAAGAAAGATGCAATAAAATGCATCCTTGTTGAAAAAGAATTTACTACTTCTGCTTGGGGGAAGTTATATGAATCAAAGTTGTTTAAAAATATCAGGTATCCCAAAGGCCAGTTGTATGAAGATTTATCGACAACATATAGATTATTAGATAAAGTGGATACAGTTGGATATTCAAATAGCCCTAAATACTATTATCGAAATAATCCCAACAGCATTATGAATGCAAAATTTACGAAAAAGAATATGGATTTTATCAAAGCGCATGAGGATATAATAAAATATGTAGAAAAATTTTTCCCCCAACTAAAGAAAGATGCAAAGAACCGATTGACTCGTTATGCATGTGCTTTTTTAGTCAGAATCTATACACAAAATTATAAAAGTTATGGAGAAGAGGTTGCTATCAGAAATATAATTAAAGTAAATCTTTCAACATTCTTAAGAAGTAAGTATTCAATTGATAAGAAATTATTTGCAATAGGAAGTATATATGCTCCATATTTGACAAAAAAAATATCTATACTTTTTTTGAGATAACTTGTATTTATATAATTGAATTGTTACTGTCATTTATTATAATAAATGAATTGAGATGTTGAATTGGATTAATTAGATGAATATTAAATCTTTCCTTTCTAATGTTAGAAAAGGATTATTTATTATTATCCTTTTTCTAGTTGTATTTTCGATTAATTTAAATGTAATAGATTGGAATTCCATTGTTATTTTTGGATTATGCGGAACCTTAATATACTATCGACATCTTAAAAAAAACTGCTTTAAAATATCTATACAGGACAGATATTTTTTAGTTTTTAGAATGCTATTTACGGTTGTAGATATAATGTAAAGTGTGATAAATCAATGTTTTGATTATCATGTATTTACGGAACTTATAGTGTT
>CAMWKM010000049.1 GCA_947174835.1 uncultured Prevotella sp. | reverse complement strand
GTACCCAGAGCCGGGGTCGAACCGGCACGGGTTGCCCCACTGGTGTTTGAGACCAGCGCGTCTACCGATTCCGCCATCTGGGCTTTAATTGGGTGCAAAGGTACAAAGAAAAAATGAAACTTGCAAGATATTCTCCTAAAAATATTAAAAATACTTGGAATTATCATATTTGTTTTGTAACTTAGCACCCAGAAACAAGACTAAAAATCTGATATATGGGAAATTTGAACAATAAAAACTTTTGTGTTATTTTGGCAGGCGGACGTGGCAAACGTCTATGGCCATCGAGCAGGATGGAACAGCCTAAGCAATTTGTTGACTTTTTCGGAACGGGGCGCACTCAGTTGCAATCGACATTCGACCGTATAGCAGGCATACTTCCGAAAGAGAATATCTATATCTGTACGTACAAAGATTTTAAGGATTTGGCACATGACCAGTTGCCGGAGGTGGCAGAGGATCACATTTTGCTTGAACCTGTGAACAGGAACACGGCACCGGCAGTGGCATGGGCTGGTGTGACTATTCACCGACAGTGCAGCGAAGCCCGTATCATGGTGGTACCGTCAGATCAATTTATTGTTGGAGAGGAAGCGTTTCGGCATAATGTGATGGAAGGGCTCAATTTCGTGGCCGAGAATGACATCATGCTGACGATGGGTATCAAGCCGACACGCCCTGAACCGGGCTATGGCTATATTCAGATCGGAAAGCCTACGTTGGTGGCGGGTATCAACAGGGTGCAGTCGTTCACGGAGAAGCCTGAGCGTGAATTTGCTCGTCTGTTCATGGAGAGCGGTGAGTTTCTGTGGAATACGGGTATGTTTTTCTCAAACGCGAAATACCTGCGAAAGTTTTTCCATGAGGTCATCAAGGATATTTCTCTCCGCCTGACGGCTCTGTTTGATATGGATGATGCTGAGGAGCGTATGCAGTATGTGAATCAGCACTATCCTGTGTATCCCAATATCTCGATGGACAAGGCCGCTCTGGAACTGTCTGATAATGTTTACGTGATGCGTGGCGACTTCGGGTGGGCCGATCTGGGCACATGGCACGCCATCTATGAGTGTATGCAGAAGAACGAGGAAGACAATGTGGTCATTAACTCGGAGGTGATCATGGAGGGCTGCAAAGGAAATATTGTGAAACTGCCCAAGGGTCATATCGGTGTGATCAACGGACTGGAGGGTTATATCGTGGCAGAGCAGGATGATGTACTGCTTATATGCAAGAAGAGCGACTCATCGTCGCTCATCCGCAAATATGTTAATGAAGTAGGTATCCGTTACGGCGAGAAATATATTTAGAGATATTAGCGTTTTGTAATGCTAATATCTCTAACTCCCTATTTCACATTGATAATAATGTTCCGTTTAAGATGACGTTCTGGGTCGGAGACCTTCAGTGTCATCTTTCCCGGTGTTTTTCCTGCCTGAACAACTACCACGAGTTGACCGGCAAAGAGTTTCATTGTGGGCTTGGTGAAGACTTCCAGTGAGGTGGCATCGCCATTGCAAACAGCCTTGAACGTGCCGGCTCCGGTGACTTCGAATTCAAACTGGTCGGTAGCAGTGGGAACGAAAGTTCCTTTGTTGTCGATGAGACTGATTGTTACAAATGCCAAATCGTTGCCATCGGCTTTGAGTGTGGTGCCTGACTGCGTCCAAACATCAGCCTGAATCTTGGAAGGTTTGCCGGCAGTCTTGATGTTCTTTGTGCCGGCAACCTGACCATCAGTGTCGTAAACCACTACTTTTACCTCCCCCGGCTCATACTTCACGTTGTTCCAGCGCAGGCGATAGCGGTCGAGACGCTCAGCGGGATTTTTCTTGATGCGTCCTTGGCTTTTGCCGTTCACAAAGAGTTCTGCCTCGTCGTAGTCGGTATAGCAATAAACAGGTGTCACCTCTCCTTCACGTCCCGGCCATGTCCAATGGGGTAACAAGTGGATGGTATGCTGTTCTTTGTTCCATTTCGAGCGATACAGGTAGTAGCGATCCTTGGGCAGACCGGCCAGATCGCAGATGCCGAAATAAGAAGAGCGCGAAGGCCAATAGTCGTCGTAAGGTGTAGGCTCGCCTAAATAGTCGTAGCCTGTCCATACAAACTCCCCGATCACCCAATCCTTGTCGTCCTGCCACTGCCAGTCATCGTCGGGCAGGTTTGACCACGGACACCATTCCACGTCATAGCCGGAGCACTGACCGTCGGGATGTGTATTCTTATTGCTTGGCTCCACAGGGAAATAATAGGTGCCGCGCGATGATACTGTTGAGGCTGTCTCACTGCCCAGCAAATAGCCTTGCCACAATTTGTTAAAAGTATCTTGGTAGCGATGCAAGCGGTAGTTGAGACCGGGTACGTCCATTGTAGGCAGGAAGCCTGTGGCAATGGCATTATCCGGACGGTCGCAGCCTTGAGTGACTGGGCGTGTAGGATCCAGTTGGTGGCAGAGATCTTGCAGGTGGGCGGCCATTTGGCGTCCTCCTGTCATGCCCTGTTCGGGAATCTCGTTGCCGATGGACCACATCACAATGCCGGGGTGATTGCGGTTAGCCAATACGAGGTTGGTGATGTCGCGGTCACTCCACTCCTTAAAGAAGCGGGCATAACCGTTCTTGCACTTCGGATAGATCCACATATCGAACGACTCGGCCATGACCATCATGCCCAAAGAGTCGCAGATGTCCATCTGCCATTGCGATGGCATATTGTGAGCTGTACGGATGGCATCGCAGCCCATCTCTTTCATTGTCTTGATCTGACGGACGAGTGCAGCCTTGTTAATGGCAGCACCAAGGGGACCCAGGTCGTGGTGCAGACAAACTCCCTTCAGCTTGCGCGTCTTGCCATTCAGTTGGAAGCCTCCTTTTTTTGAGACGCTGACAGTGCGTAGACCAGTGTTCACCATTTTCTCGTCCAGCAACTCATGATGCTCCTGGTACACACGTGCCACCACTTTATATAGGTGGGGCGTCTCGGGTGTCCATAGCTTGGGATCGTTGACGATGAACTTGTTATAGATTTTACCATCTGCCTCAATGCGAATGTCTCTGCTGGTGATGGTGTTGCTGTCCGGATCTATTATTATCATCTGGGCAGAACCTTTCTGAGGATTTACTACTCTGGCTTCTGCTTCAACGACAGCTTTCCCTTCTTTGATGCTCACGGTGTGGATGTAAAGGCTCCAATCGTCAATGTAGGTTTGGGTTGGTGTAAGCACCAGTTTTACAGGGCGATAAATACCTGCACCGGGATACCAGCGTGAACTTTCCTCTACATTTCTAAGATTAACTTCCAACAGGTTGTCGCCAGGCTTGACGAAAGGCGTGACATCTATACGGAAAGTGTTGTAGCCGTATGGCCAGTAGCCTGCCTTCTGCCCATTGATGAAGACCGTAGGTTCTGCCATAGCACCGTCAAAAACCAACTCAGCGTGACCATTGAATCCCGATGGAATGGATATATTTCGCTTATAATAGCCGTCACCGATCCAAGGCAGCGATCCAGAGCGACCACTCTTTTCCGTAGCTTCTTTCTCGCCATTCTGCGTAATAGCCACCACTTGCAGGTCCCATTTCTTGTCGAATGGGCCGCTGATAGCCCAGTCGTGTGGAATGTTTACAGTCTCCCATGATTGCTTGTCGTGGGAAAACTGCCATTCGTCCAGCAACAGAGTCTCTTGTCTCTGTTGTGCTTGTCCTGTCACCGTGCAGAGTATTGCTAATGTTAGTAGTTTGATTTTCATATTCTGTTTCTAAAGTAGGTTCTGGGGTACAAAGATAGTTATTTTTTTTGTAATCTCAAAAAAATCTGTTATCTTTGCATCCGAATTGATTATGATAGACGAGGATTTTGACATACACGAGGAACGGTTTGCCAATAATGGAGGCGAGAAGGACTTTGAGAATGCCTTGCGTCCCTTGGCTTTTGATGATTTCAGCGGACAGAAGAAGATTGTAGAGAATCTGGAGGTGTTTGTTGAGGCAGCCAAATATCGTGGCGAACCTCTTGATCATACCTTGCTGCATGGCCCTCCGGGATTGGGCAAGACCACTCTTTCCAATATTATTGCAAACGAACTGGGGGTAGGATTCAAGATTACCAGTGGTCCTGTGCTTGACAAACCCGGTGATTTGGCAGGCATCCTGACTTCGCTGGAACCACGCGATGTACTTTTTATCGACGAAATTCATCGTCTGTCGCCTGTAGTCGAAGAATACCTTTATTCCGCGATGGAGGACTACCGTATCGACATTATGATTGATAAAGGTCCGTCGGCTCGTAGCATTCAGATAGACCTGAACCCCTTCACATTAGTGGGTGCTACCACTCGTAGTGGCCTGCTGACGGCTCCGCTTCGTGCGCGTTTCGGCATCAATATGCATCTGGAATACTATGACCCTGAGACACTGGCTCGGATTATTGAGCGTTCATCAGCTATTTTGGGTGTGCCTATTACGGAGGATGCAGCGATGGAGATTGCAGGCAGATCAAGAGGTACGCCCCGTATTGCCAATGCCTTGTTGCGGCGTGTTCGAGATTTTGCTCAGGTGAAGGGTACTGGTGCCATTGATACCAAAATTTCGAAAATCGCCCTGACTGCCTTGAATATCGACAAGTACGGACTGGACGAGATAGACAACAAGATTCTGCTGACCATCATCGACAAGTTCCGTGGTGGTCCGGTGGGTATTACAACCATTGCCACTGCCATTGGCGAGGATGCTGGTACGGTAGAAGAGGTCTACGAACCGTTTCTCATCATGGAAGGTTTCATCAAGCGAACCCCTCGTGGACGCATGGTGACAGAGTTGGCTTATCGTCATTTTGGTCGTAATCCTTATTCGGGTACTGCTATGCAGCCTGACTTGTTTGATTAAACTGATCTGTTTTTTAAAGAACTGTCTTGTATTCATAGAATTGATACTTCTGGCCTCGGAAAACTAAAAACAACTTAAAATCGGGGCGATAATAATATATTTTGTTTAATAAAAAGGACAAAATGGTTGCTTTTTGCAGAATTGTGAGTAAATTTGCAGCCGAATTGTTTAAACAAGACATTGATGAATAAGATTTTCATAACGCTCTGCGTTTTACTGGGTGCGTCGATGATGTTGACTGGCTGTCTGAAAAGCGACAACGATATGACGGTGACGACCTATGGCGATATGGCCATCACAAGTATCACTTTGGGTACGATGAATCGCTATACGCAGACCATATCACCTACTACTGGCAACGATACCATCATTAAGTCGACATACACGGGAAGTGGTTATCCCTTGTCTATCGATCAGTTGGGTCGCCGTATCTATAACGAAACAGAATTGCCCGTAGGTACCGACCTGAAGCATGTTGTAGTGTCGTTGTCAACGCTGAACGGTGGTATCGTCGCTATTAAGTCGTTGACCAGCGATTCGCTCACTTGGTATTCGTCAAACGACTCCATTGATTTTTCGCTGCCTCGTATCTTCCGTGTCTTTGCTATTGATGGTTCCGGTTCACGTGACTATACGGTGACATTGCAAGTCAGTGAGACCACAGGACTCAATTTTGAATGGAAGATGGTGGCAGATAAGTCGGAACTGGGAGGCTGGGACGAAACGATTCAGTTGGTGATGTTTAAAGATTCCGTCTATATGGCCAGTGTACCTGTTGTTGTAAAAGGTGACGTGGCTTATACGCTGAACGAAAGACAATTGATGCAGTCAGCAGACTTTGTCAACTGGCAGCCTGTGGTTGGTGCGCCTCTGATGAGTAGTCTGTTTGCAAAGGGCACTAAGGAACTCTTCGGCATCGGCACTGACGGTCTGGTAAAACATTCGGAAGATGATGGACTGACTTGGACCGATGAGACGCTCGACACGGATTTGGAGCTCTTCCCAACGGAAGGACTGGCCAGCGTGACTTGGAATTATGTCAATAGTGACTCTACGGACTATGTGCTTGTGGCTGGCAATCATCCGCAGGCTCCCGCTTATATGGCTGTTTGGCGTAAGATTAGTCAATATGGCGGCAATGACAAGGGTGGCCAGTGGGTCTATATGCCTCTTGATGAAACTAATAATTATATGCTGATGCGTCAGGGTGTGCTGTCGCTTGCTTATTATAATAATAAGGTGTTAGCCATCAATGATGGTTTGACGATGCTGGAATCACGCGATCAAGGTATTACGTGGAAGAAGAGCAACAACTATGTTGTGCCCAGTGCGATGACGGGGACACAGGTTCGTCTGGCTGCGAGTGACGCCAATGGTGTGTGGCTGTTGACTAATAGTGGCCAGTTGTGGCACGGAATGAAGCGATAAGCAAAAGATGCCAATGGGGTGGGATGGACGTGATAGAAGCTACGTGTGGACAGTGAGATTGTTGCTTTGCGCGACATTGTTGCTCTCCATTCCATCGGCACAGGCTCAGACAGAGCCTGAATACAAAATGGAAATCGGTGCTGGTGTGGGACTGATGAACTATTTGGGTGACTTCAACGGCAACCTGTTGAAAGACATGGAGCCCATGGGAGGGCTGGTGCTGAAATACAAAATGAACCCACGTATGGCGTGGTCGGCCGGACTGAACTATAGTCAGCTAAAAGGTTCGTCGAAAGATGTGGATACTTGGTATCCTGTATTGGCTGATAATCCTATCGACTTTACGACGGATGTCGTCAATTTCGATGTGCGCTATGAATATAACTTCTGGCCTTTCGGCACGGGTAAGGAGTATCGGGGGGCACAGCCGCTGACTCCGTTTATAGCATTGGGTGCTGGATTGGTGTTTGCCAAGAGTAACGAGTCTGTCACGGGGTTTACAATGCCAATCGGTGTTGGTGTGAAATATAAGTTGAAGCAGCGGCTTAACTTGACAGCTGAGTGGGTGATGCACTTCTCGGGCACTGACAAACTGGACGGCGTGAAGGATCCCTACGGCATAAAAAGTAGTGGTATGTTCAAGAATACTGATTGCTTCAGTACCATTCAGGTGTCGATTACCTACGAATTTATGGAGCGTTGCCGCACTTGCCATAACGATAGGGAATGAATAAGATTCTTATTAGAACGACAAAATAGATATGAAGAATGAAATAGATATGACGCGCATTCCGCAGCACATTGCCATCATCATGGACGGTAATGGGCGTTGGGCTATGGAACGTGGTAAGGAGCGCACTTATGGTCATCAAGCTGGGGTGGAGGCTGTTCGCCGCATCACTTCTGAATGTACCAGACTGGGTGTGAAATACTTGACGCTCTATACTTTCTCCACGGAGAACTGGAACCGGCCGGTTGATGAGGTGGCTGCCCTGATGGGACTGGTGCTCACTTCGCTGGAGGATGAAATCTTTATGAAGAATAATGTGCGTTTCCGTGTGGTTGGTGATTTGGAGCGGCTGCCTGAGGTGGTGCGCCAGAAGTTGCGTGCAACCGAAGAGCACACGGCCAAGAATGATGCAATGACGATGGTGGTGGCTCTGAGCTATTCGTCGAAATTGGAACTGGTGAGAACAATGCAACAGATTGCCAGTGAAGTGAAGGATGGTCAGATAGATATCAATGATATTGATGAGAAGACTATTGACAGCCGTTTGTGGACCAACTTCATGCCCGACCCTGATCTGCTTATCCGTACAGGTGGTGAGGTGCGTATCTCCAACTATCTGCTTTGGCAGATAGCCTACTCAGAACTTTACTTCTGTGATACCTATTGGCCCGATTTTGATGAGGCCGAACTGCACAAGGCTATCCTGAGTTTCCAGAGTCGTCAGCGCCGATATGGCAAAACCGAGGAACAAGTGGAATCGGAACAGGCCTAAATAGCAAATAACAAAATATAAATGACAAACGCAACAGACGATATGCTCAGTCTCTCGAACGGAAGGGTAAAGATTATAAGTTTAGTCTTTATTCTCTCTTCTTTGTGCTTTAGTCGCGCAGCGGCGCAGAACATAATCATCAATCCCGACATCTCCTATGCCGGTACTCCTCGCCAATGCGAGATAGGAGGTATTAACGTGGAAGGTGTCGATGGCTATGATGATTTTGTGCTTATCAACTTGTCTGGACTGAGCGTCGGACAGAGAATAGACGTACCAGGCTCGGAGATTACTGAGGCTGTGAAACGTTATTGGAAGCATGGACTCTTCTCCGATGTCTCCATTACGGCCGATTCTATCGTCGATTCAAAGGTGTATCTTTGTATTCATTTGGCCTTACGCCCGCGTATTACGGCCATTAATTATAATGGTGTGAAGAAGAGTGAGCGCGAGGATCTGGAGAATAAACTGGGAATGGCCAAGGGTATGAGTCTGACTAAGAATGTTATTGACCGTGCTATAATTTTGGCTAAGAAATACTTCGATGAAAAGGGCTATAAGAATGCCGAGGTTGATATTCGTCAGCACGACGATGTGACGGGCAAGAATCAGGTAGTGCTTGATGTCTATATCGACAAAAAGGATAAGATGAAGGTGCGCCAGATTATCATTGATGGTAATGAGCGTTTGAAAGATTCCAAGATTAAGGGTGGCTTTTTCTCGAAAGGTGCCTTCGGAAAGATTCACGAGTCAGGTAAGTTTGCTAACTTCTTCAAGGCCAAGAAATTTACACCGGAACGCTATGAGGAGGCTAAGCAGGCTTTGATTGATAAATATAATGAGTTGGGTTTTCGTGATGCTACCATTGAAGATGATTCGGTGTGGAACGTCGATGAAAAGCACGTGAGTATCTATCTGAAAATCGACGAAGGCGAGAAGTATTATCTGCGTAATATCTCGTGGGTGGGTAATACGGTGGTCACCACTGACTATCTGGATGACGTGCTGACGATGAAGAAGGGTGATGTCTATAATCAGAAACTGATGAATAAGCGACTGCTTGAAGACGATGATGCCGTATCCAATTATTATTATAACACCGGTTATGTATTCTCAAAAATTGAGCCTACCGATATTAATATTGTGGGTGACTCTATTGATGTCGAAGTGCGTATCACCGAGGGGCCACAGGCTCACCTCAACATGGTGCGTATCTATGGTAATGACCGGCTCTATGAGGAGGTGGTGCGTCGTGAGTTGCGTACCAAACCTGGTGACTTGTTCAGCAGAGAAGCTCTGATGCGTTCAATCCGTGAAATTGCCTCGATGGGCTATTTCGACCCCGAATCAGTGAATCCTGACGTGAAACCAAACGGTGAAGATGGTACCGTAGATGTGAATTGGAATCTGACACAGAAGTCCAACGACCAGTTGGAACTCTCGCTTGGTTGGGGTCAGACTGGTATTATTGGTCGTGTGGGTATCAAGTTCACTAACTTCTCGTTGCGCAATCTGTTGGGCAAGAATAAGCTACATCGCGGTATCATGCCTGCCGGTGACGGTGAGCAGATCGGCCTGAACTTCCAGACCAATGGTCGCTATTATAGTTCTTACAATGCTAACTACTCTACGGGATGGTTTGGTGGTAAACGACCTAATGCCTTCAATGTGGGTGTTTACTATTCTAAGCAGTCTGATGTGTCGAGCAACTATTATAACTCGTCCTATCTGAACTCACTTAATTATATGTATTCAGGCTATGGTTACTATAACGGTGGCTATTATAACAATTATGAAAGTTATCTTGACGATGATAAGTATGTGAAACTATTGGGTATCTCGCTTGGATGGGGTAAGCGTCTGCGCTGGCCTGACGACTATTTCCAGTTGTCGGCTACATTGTCCTATCAGCGTTATATGTTGAAAGATTGGCAGTATTTCCTTATCTCGAATGGTAACTGTAATAATATCAACTTGTCGCTGGCTTTGTCGCGTACCTCTACCGATAACCCGCTCTTCCCTCGTCATGGTTCTGAGTTCTCGCTTAGTGTCACTCTTACGCCGCCTTGGTCGCTTTTCGATGGCAAGGACTATAAAAATCTGGCCACTCAGACGACCTACACCAATGACTATGAGCGTTGGCAGTCGGAGCAGGCCCAGAAGTACAAGTGGGTGGAGTATCACAAATGGAAGTTTAAGAGCCGCACGTTTACAGCTTTGGGTAGCGCACAGAAGTGCTTCGTGCTGATGACTCGCGTAGAGTTTGGATTGTTGGGGGCTTATAACGATTATAAGAAGTCACCCTTCGAGACTTTCTATGTAGGTGGCGACGGTATGAGTGGCTACAGCACCAGTTATGCCGAAGAGACCATTGGTCTGCGTGGTTATGAGAATGGTTCTATTTCATCGACGGCCTATGTGCTGGGAGGTGAGTGGACGGGTAGTCGCTATAGTGCTTATGATGCCTATGCCTACGATCGTTTCACATTGGAATTGCGCTATCCGTTCATGCTGGGCAACACCACTATCTACGGACTGGGTTTCCTTGAGGCTGGTAATGCCTGGGCTAAGGCCAAGAATTTCAATCCCTTTGATATGAAGCGTTCGGCAGGTGTTGGTGTTCGTATCTTCCTCCCAATGGTAGGACTGATGGGTATCGATTGGGCTTACGGTTTCGATAAAGTTTACCAGAGTGGATGGAAAAAAGGTGGCGGTCAGTTCCATTTCATACTTGGACAGGAATTTTAATCTAATAAAGTATATGGAAGAGAGAAGTATAATGAATGAGGTATTTGGTATGGTAAAATGGATTTTGCCTTTTTACCTTTTTACCTTTTTGCCTTTAAATGTCAGTGCCCAGAAGTTCGCGTTGATAGACATGGACTATGTATTTAAGAATATTCCTGCCTATGAGCGGGCCAATGAGCAACTCTCGCAGGTGTCGAAGAAATGGCAGGCAGAGGTGGATGCATTGACAACAGAGGCTCAGACCATGTATAAAAACTACCAGAACGAAGTGGTGTTCCTCTCTAAAGAGCAGAAGAAGACAAAGCAGGATGCTATTATGGAGAAGGAGAAGCAGGCCAGTGAACTGAAACGCAAATATTTCGGTCCGGAAGGTGAGCTTTTCAAAAAGCGTACTGCTCTGATGACACCTATTCAGGATGAGGTTTACAATGCCGTGAAGGACATTGCTGATTTGCGTGGTTATCAGTTGGTGCTTGACCGTGCCAGTGATTCTGGTATTATTTTTGGATCGCCCAAGATTGATATTAGCGATGAGGTGTTACGTAAGCTGGGATATTCTTATTAAGATTGAATAACTGAAATATTAAAAAATAATTTATTGATTATGAAGAAAATTATCATCTGCGCAATCTGCGCAATCTGCAGTTTCACTACTGCTTCAGCACAGAAATTCGGACATGTGAACACTCAGGAGATCATTCAGGCTATGCCTGAGTTTGCCAGTGCACGTACTGAAATTGAGAAACTCACCGACCAATATGAGGCCGACTTGAAGTCGATGCAGGAAGAACTGCAGAAGAAGGGCGAAGCTTTCGAGAAGGAATCTGCCACACTGCCTGATAATATCAAACAACGTCGTGAGCAGGAACTCAGTGATCTCTATCAGCGCATTCAGCAGACCTATCAGGATAATCAGCAGGCTTTGGCCAAAGCTCAGCAGGAGAAGATGCAGGCCATTACTACCAAAGTGCTTGATGCTATTAAGAGTATCGGTCAGGAGGGTGGCTATACTTATATTATGGAGATGGGGTCTGGTATTCCCTATATCAGCACCACACTTTCTACGGATGTGACTGCTTTGGTGAAAGGTAAACTCGGTCTGAAGTAAATAAAGTATGAAAAAACTGATCATTTTAATGATGATGGTCTTTCTCTCTGTGCCCATCATGGCACAAGAGGAAGGCCATTATCAGCCCATACGCTTTGGCTATCTGAGTTATGATTCTGCTCTGGTCGCTATGGCTGACTATGCTATCGTGCAGCAGAATATGACGAATCTGCGTCAAGCTTATGATACCGAGCTTCTGCGTGTTGAGAAGGAGTTTAACGATAAATATGAGGCTTTCCTTGAAGGTCAGAAGGATTTTCCTCATACCATCCTGCTTAAGCGTCAGACGGAGTTGCAGGAATTGTTGCAGCGCAATATAGATTTCAAGAAGCAAGGTCTCAGTGATTTACAAAAGGCTGAGCGTGAAGCGATGCAACCCTTGCGTAAGCGTCTCAATGAGGCTATTGCTCAGGTGGCTGCCCAGCAACATCTGGCACTTGTGCTGAATACGGATTCGAATGCATGTCCTTTCATCGACCCATCGTTGGGTGTTGATGTTAGTCAGGCTGTCAACGATTTGCTGAAGTGAATACTTTGCCCATGTCGCCAGGGCCTATTGGCGTCTTCGATAGTGGCTATGGCGGACTGACCATCTTGCATGGTATTCGCCATTTGCTACCGGATTATGACTATCTCTATTTGGGTGATAATGCACGTACTCCTTATGGCACACGTTCTTTTGATGTAGTTTATGAGTTTACACGTCAAGCTGTCACTCGCCTTTTTGAGATGGGATGTCACCTCATCATTTTAGGGTGTAATACAGCATCGGCCAAGGCTTTGCGTACTATTCAGCAAAACGATTTGCCTCGTCTTGACCCACAGCGTCGGGTGCTGGGCATCATTCGTCCTACAGCCGAGGTGATAGGTTCACTGACTCGTTCGCGTCATGTGGGTATCTTTGCTACTGAGGGTACTATCAAAAGTGAATCTTATAACCTTGAAATTCATAAACTCTTCCCTGATATTCAGGTTACTGGTGTGCCCTGTCCTTTCTGGGTACCTTTGGTAGAATATAATGAAGCAGACTCACCTGGAGCCGATTATTTTGTTAAGAAGCGCGTTGATCAGATGATGCGTCTTGATCCTGATATCGATACCATAATCTTAGGTTGTACCCACTATCCCCTTCTGTTACCCAAAATCCATAAATATATTCCTCGTGGTATCCACATCCTTTCGCAGGGTGAGTATGTTGCCGAAAGTCTAAAGCACTATTTCGAGCGTCATCCCGAAATTGAGCAGCGTTGCACTAAAGGTGGTCAGGTGCACTATTTTACCACAGAGAATCCTGATAAGTTCAAGGAACAAGCGCAACTTTTTCTCCATGAGTCCGTGGAGGTGGGCAATATCACTTTGACATAATTCAGGTGAAAAATCAATCTTTGAATTATCAGTTTAACTTAAACGAATCATCATGTACGATTATGGAAAGATACTTGCTTTATTATGTTTATGCGTAATGGGGCATTTGTTTGCTAAGGCCGCTGGAATTTATGTGAAGGTCACCTCGGCAAATGACTTGGTTGTTGGCGGAACATATATTTTGGCAGCCCAGAGGTCAGGAACAACTTATGTGGCTAAAGAGTTTGATAGCAATCAGCTTAGTACCGTTACTTCTGGTTTTACTATTGAGGGGAATACGATAACAATTGATACAGCAACACCTCTTGAGTTTGTATTGGGTGGAGATGCAGAAGGATATACACTTAACTATCATTCGACGAAATATCTGGGGTATGCAAATAAAGGTGGTAATAATGCAGCTTTACTTGAAGAAGTTGATAATTCTACAGATGCTAAGGAAAAGTGGACTTTTAATATAAATAATTACGAGTTGTTTAATAGTATAGCAGATAGGGGATTAAGATTAAAAAATAATGATGTCTATATTAGGGCATATCCAAGTGCTACAGAATATCCTATCGCATATTTATATAAAAAAGTGTCATCAATAGCTACCATCAATTTTGCGTCAGCTTGTACTGATGGAGAGAAGTACTACGGAACATATAGCAATGGAAGTGCTTTTGTTGTGCCGGATGATCTGACTGTGTCGGAGATAAAAGTAATTGACGGAAAACTGACCGTAGAAAGTTATGCTACGGGAGCAGTAGTACCAGCCAATACGGGTGTGATGGTTAGTGCGAATACGGCAGGAGAGCATTGTGTGGTACTTACCGGTGCAGTTGGCACTTCTGTCTATGGCGATGCGAATATGCTGAAATCATCGGGTAATGGTATTACGGCTGTGGAGATGGCAGACGCACATACAGGATGCATATATTATCGTCTGACGATGCACAACGGAACAATGCTGGGTTATTATTGGGGTGCTGCTGATGGTGCTGCCTTTTCATTAGGTGCGAACAAGGCTTACTTGGCTGTACCAGCAGTTGGTGCACGCCTGTCTGGCTTTGATATGACTGATAGTGAGGTGGTAGCGATTAAGTCGCCTGATATAGAGTCGGTAGATGGTGACACTTTCAATCTGTTTGGTCAGCGGGTTGGTATTGCAACTCGGGGAATTGTGATTAGAAATGGAAGAAAGTATTATAATAAATAAGGATGGGAGAGAAAATGATGAAACCATATATTAAGCCAGAGACGAATATTCATCGGTTAGACTGCGATCAGATGCTATTGGCTGCCAGTGGCATTGGTGCATGGGGAGATGATTTCGTGCAGGACGAATTTCTGGATACAGATGTGTCGTATAGCAGGACTATGCCCCTTTGGGGTGATGATTAGGAATAACGTCCTCAACCGAACACGATCGGTTGAGGACGTTGTTTGCTTTACCCTCTTCCATGCCTAAACTCGCTTGGTGAAACACCGAGATGTTTACGCACATAAGAGCCGAAATGCGACATATTCGAGAAACCGAGCTTGGCTGAAATCTCCTTGATGCTGAGGTTGCTGCTACGCAAGTAGAAACGAATCTCTTCAATGGTGTACTGGCTGACCCAATCGGAAGCGGTTCGATTGCTGTATTTCAGACAAAGCATAGTGAGATATTTCGGTGTGATAGCCAACTGCGAGGCATACTGCGCAATGGGCTGTCGCTTCACGGGGTTGTTGGACACGAGCCCCAGAAAACGATTGAAGAGAATTTTGCCTTGTGAAAGTTTCTGATTACTCTCCGTTTCGGGACGGTTAGCCAGAATCCAACATATTTCCAACAATTGTATGCGCACGAGGGTCATCAGGATTTCGCGTGGCGACTGCTCCTGTCGGTTCATGATCTTAGATCGGATAAGCGAGAGGTAGAACATGAACTCTTCGTTGCAAACCTCGGAGATAGATACAACATAGAGTTGGTTTACATAAACAGCCTGATGCCACACATCGATTTTATCACGCAGTAGTTCGCGAATGATGTGGTCTGACAAGCAGAGAACACGACATTCGAAGTCGTCTGTGTACTCACTATCCTCCAGTCGGATGTTTGGTGGACAAATCAGCAGATCGCCTTTTCCGAAACTAATGATTCGTCCGCCAGAAGATATCTTGGCGTGCCCAGAACGACTCAGAGCAATAATATTAGTCGTCGACTTAAGTGGATATAATTGTGAAATATCCTTGACACAGTCTAATACTTGCACATCATCATCATTGTATTCAATGACAAGATTGGTGAAATTAATATATCCACGTTGAGGGTTTTTAGATACGTTGGCCATACGCTTATTATTTAGCGCAAATTTCACTATTTTTTTTCAGATAACAATGCACAAATAGAGATAAATGCTGTCTGCTTTTACTACTATTTCCGTTATCCGTCAATAATTTGGTGATTTTGAATAGTCCTAATCGTATTCGAGCACTTCTCGCTGACCGCGCATAACGGCGAGGGCATTAAGGGCAAGTGCTTCCATTTCGTCTTCACCGGGAAAGCAATAGGTGGGAGCGAGGAATTCTATGCGCTTGCGAATGCGGCTGATGACATACTGCGAACGAGCCAATCCACCGGTGAGAAGAATGGCATCGACTTCTCCGCAAAAGACTGCTCCCATTGCACAAATGTTTTTGGCCACATGATAAATCATGGCGTTGAGCACGGTCTCAGCATGTTGGTCGCCAGCGGCAATGCGCTGTTCTATTTCTTTTACGTCACTGGTGCCCAGATGAGCGTTGAGACCGGCCTTGCCAGCCAGTCGCTTGAGCAACTGTTTTTCAGTGTATTTGCCGCTAAAACTGAGTCGAATTAGATCGGAGGCAGGCAGTGATCCGGCACGTTCCGGTGAGAAAGGACCTTCGCCATCAAGGGCATTGTTGGCATCGACGGCCCGTCCATGCTCATGGGCAGCAACAGAGATGCCCCCTCCCAAGTGGCAGATGATGAGGTTAAGATCCTCGTAGCGCTTGCCCACTTCATTAGCAAAGCGGCGGGCGATGGCACGTTGGTTCAAGGCATGCCAGATGCAAATGCGGTTCATCAGTGGCGATCCGCTGATACGGGCATAGTCGTTCAGTTCGTCGACAACACCGGGATCGGCAATGAAAGCCCGACAGCCAGGTATCTTTACGGCAATGTCGTGAGCGATGAGACAGCCCAGATTGCAGGCATGATTATGCATTGCGATGCCATTGTACGTATCGTCAAGCATACGTTGGTTGATCTCATAGACACCACCGGCAATAGGTTTCACCAGGCCACCACGACCGATAACAGCATCAAAGGTCATGGGTACGTTCATGCGATTAAGTTCGTTGAGCACCAACTGCTTGCGGTAGTCTAATTGGTCGATCACATCGTCAAACTGTGATAGTTCTTCGTTAGTGTGCGAGATGCTACGCAACACCATCGGTTTCTCATCTTCGAAGACGGCCATCTTCGTAGAGGTAGAACCGGGATTGACAACTAAGATAAACATAGGCTATTATTTGTCAGACGCAGGCCAAGGCGAGCGAATAGAACTTATTGTCAGCAGAGTCGGCACGCGAGGTCAGCACCACAGGTACCTGAGGCCCTTGCAGGATAGCGGCCGTCTGTGCGTTGCAGAAAAGCGTGATGGTCTTATAGAAGACATTACCGGCCTGTATATCGGAAAATATCAGTCCGTCGGAGCGACCTTCCAGAGGTGATTGGAGTCCTTTTTTATGCAGGGCTGCCGGTGAGAGCGATGTTTTCAGGTCTAATGGGCCATCGACGATGCAAGGGCCAAAGAGACCTAGACGAGTCTGTTCCACCAGTTCCTGATATTCCACGGTACAGGGGAAATGCTTAGCATTGACTTTTTCTGAGCAGTTGATAAGGGCCACGCGGGGCTCTTCTACTCCCATCTTGCGACAGAGGTTGAGCAGATAGCGCAACTGCTGTTCGCGCTGTTCTTTGGTGGGATAGGGGATGACGGCCACATCGGTCATGAAAAGCAATTTGTCGTATTGTGGCAGTTTAGCACAGGTCAGGTGGGTAAGCACCTGTCCCTTGGGCAGGATGCCTGTCTCTTTGTTGAGGATAGCCTTCAGCAAGTTGTCTGTGTTAAGAAGACCTTTCTGGATAACGTCAGCCTTGCCTTCGTGCACCAAAGCTACAGCCTTGGTGGCAGCCGCATCCACATCATCGTCCTCCACCCAGATGGGTTCAGCAAAGCCAGCCTCTGCGGCCCGCTCCACGGCTCCTCTTGTACTTTCATCCGGGCAGACCACTGCCACCCGGCGGTGCACACCACTCTTGCTGAGGTGTTCTACTAATTCATCGAAACATTGTATTGCTTTCATAGCTCTTCTGTATTGTTTTGGGCAAAGATACGAATTTTTAGGGAGCAGAGTGGATTCGTTGAGGTTAAAAGAAGTTAAGAGGAATGATTGTGCTATTCCTCATAATCCATGTATGGCTCCAGCCGACGGATAGCATCTTCAGGAAAGTCGCGTAGATGGCTGAGTTCGGCAAGACTATGCAGGGGGCCGGAGAGGCGACGATGGTCGACGATGGCTTTGGCTTGATAGAAATTGATGTAGGGATGACGTTTCAGATGGGTGAGCGATAGCTTGTTCACTTTTAGTTTTTGCAGATGAACAGGCTCTACTATGAAGTAGGGCTTAGTCTGTTGAGGGAAATCTTCGATTTCGTCCAATTGATCGGTGCTGATATAGCCACCCAGCCGCTGGCGATAATTCACAATTTGTTTGGCAAAATAACTGCCGATGCCCGGCACCTGACGAAAAGTTGTTGTGTCACCTTCATTCAGGTTGACAGTCTCGCCCTCGGCCAACTTCACTGGATAATGCAGTTGAGGGCGCAGAGTATCTGGTGCTTGAGGGGTCTCTGCCTGAATGAGAGTAGCAGCAGGCAGATAGTCGGCAGAGATCTGGATATAGGGTTCCAACTCACGATACTGCTTGACGGTGAGTCCGTAGAGGCGGGCAAAGTCTTCCTTTTTGCGATAGATACCACCGGCTGCTCTGTATTTATAGATGTTACGCACTTGCCAAGGTTGTAGGCCGAGTCGCAACAGCTGCGTACTGTCCGCGGTATTGGGATCAAAAGCAAAACGCTCTTGAGGGATGGTTACCTCCTGAGCATAGTAAGGAGATGGTTTCCCGATGGAATCGGGTGTTTTTGTGATGATACTGTCTGCCGCAGGGATATTATCTTCGGATATCATGGGAGCATCAAGAAAAGTGATGACCGCCATGACCACTACCAGCAAGGTTAAGAGTATCAACAACACCCGCCGGTCGCTCTTTCTCAGGCTAAAGACTGTCTGCCAGTTCATATCACACCAAACTCATGGAGGAAGATGAGCAGGATGCAGAGGGGACAGATATAGCGAATGGCAAAGAGATAGATTCTAAATAGATGCCCCCCCCGCAGCGTGCCGCCATTGGTAAACTCGTCTTTGACAACCGAACGGGGCACATACCATCCCAGGAAAAGACAGGTGAGGAAACCGCCTAAGGGCAAGAATATCTGGCCCGTCAGGAAATCGAACCAGTTGAACATTGATTGTCCGTCAAGCATCAGCCAAGAGCGCGTGTCGCCATAAGACAGGGCACAAAACACACCAATGATGGCGCAGAGTCCGGTGACCCAGATGGCACCCTTGCGACGTGAGATGTTGAACTCCTCATGGAAGAACGCTGTGCAGACCTCATGGATAGACATCAGTGAGGTGAGGGCCGCCAGCGACAGGAGGGCATAAAACAGCAAAGCCATGATCTCGCCTACCAATGGCATACTGGAAAAAGCCTGTTGGAACACGTTGGGCAGGGTGATGAACACCAAGCCCGGTCCGCAGTATTGTTTGACAATATTAGGGTCGGTGCTCGACAGCAGTTCGTTGGCCTGCGGATAGATGGAGAAGAATGCCGGAAAGATCATCAGACCGGATAGAATGGCAATCAGCGTGTCGAGAGAAGCAATCTGTATGGCAGACTTGGTCAGATGGGTGTCGCGCTTGAAATAACTTGCGTATGTACACAGACAACCCATGCCAAGACTAAGCGAATAGAATGCCTGTCCCAATGCTCCCAGCAGCACATTGCCGTCGACCTTGGAGAAGTCGGGGCTGAGCAGGAAACTGATGCCCTTGCCCGCATTGGGCAGCATACATGAAGCCACCGCGATGATGACGAGCAGGATGAACAACAGGGGCATCATCAACTTAGAGCCTCGCTCAATGCCTTTCTCCACTCCACGCGAGACGATGAAGTTACAAAGCAGGATGAAAACAAGCATCCACACGACCGGTTTCCATGGATGGGAAGAGAAACTCTCGAAATAAGTCCTCACATGATCGGCATCGCCTTGCAGATGGCCAACCACCGAAGCATAGATGTATTGCAGACACCATCCCGATACTACCACATAATAGCTGGCAATAAGAAAGCCTGTGAGGACACCGAAGTAGCCTATCAGCCGCCAAGGCGTGCCATTGGCCAGTTTCGAGTAGGCCCGAGCCGTATTGGCCTGTGCCCTGCGCCCGATGATAAACTCGTTGAGTACACAGGGAATACCCAACAGAAGCACGCATATAATATAAATCAAAATAAAGGCTGCACCGCCATTCTGGCCTGTCATATATGGGAAACGCCATACATTGCCTAACCCTACGGCCGAGCCTGCCGTAGCTAATATGATGCCTATTTTTGTTCCAAAGTTCGCTCTCGATGTCTGACTCATTCTTGTATAGTTTTACACTTTTACTTTGTAATCGCTTGCAAAATTATAAAATATTTTGTACTTTTGCATACAAATTGAAAAGGAATATGAAATTTGCCCTACATTTTATTAAGAAATACCCGTTTTCATTGATCTGTATCGCCCTTGTTTGGTATCTCTCCATTTGGTTTGTACTACCAGAGCAGGTGGAACTGCCCAGCATCAACTTTCTGGATAAGTGGACCCATTTCGTGATGTATGGAGGTACTTGTTCGGTCATTTGGATAGAGTATTTGCGACACCACCGACAACTCGATTGGGAAAATATTTTCTTCTGGGCATGGCTGATGCCGATACTGATGGGAGGTCTCATAGAACTGGTGCAGGCCTATTGCACTACCAATCGCTCAGGTGAATGGCTCGACTGGCTGGCAGATGGAGTCGGTGTGACACTGTCCATTGGTGTCGGGCTGCTGGCCAAGCGGCTTTTCTTTCAAAAGGGATAACTATGTTTGAAGCCTCCAACCGCCTCGTTTGAAGCCTCCAAACCACCCGTTTGAAGCCTTCATTCATTGCTTATTTCGCATAAGCTACTACAAAACCTGTGATTGCAAAAAATATTTTCCTAACTTTTTT